>NZ_JBHVEE010000028.1:0-85534 GCF_042802415.1 Streptomyces sp. NPDC057486
CGCCAAGACCGCCCCGCACCCAAACCCACCCCGCTACAATCCCCACACCCAAGCCGTTGACCAGCAGTAATGGAAAAGTACGGCTGGAGTACTAGAAGTCGTACACCGTGAAGTCGGCGACCGGGCGGTACCCCATCCGCTGGTAGAGGCCGTTGCTGGTGGGGTTGGCCAGGTCTGCGAACAGCAGGACCTCCGCCGCGCCCGCGGTTAGCGCGGCCAGGCTCACCTCGGCCGTCGCGGCGCCCGCGTAACCGCGGCCGCGCAGGTGGGCCGGCGTATAGACAGGGGTCACCCGGATCTGGCCGGCGACCATCGGGGTCACGCCGGCCATGGAGACGGGGGTGCCATCCAAGGTCTCCCAGAACGTGAGGCGTCTGTCGGCGATGCGCGTGTCGGCCCAGGAGCCGGCGTTCGCGGAGGTGACTGATCCGATGGCTGCGGCGAACTCGCGGTACCAGAGCATGAGTTGCTCGCGATCCTTTTGGCCCGCGACTCGACCCCGGCCCTCCGGAAACGGCCGCGGTGGCGTCAGCGTGCCGAGGCGGTACAGGCGCTGTCGCACATGGAGCGTCGGCATCGCTCCCGTGTGCCGCTGCCAAGCCTCAGCGAAGGCGGTGGCGGTGTCGTGGTCCGCACTGACGCCGGGGAGGGGGCAACCGAGGCCGGACAGGTGGGCGGCGAGGGTGTCAGCCTCCTCGGGGGCGAGGGGTGTGAGGTTCAGGCGACGGGGCGGGGTACGGAAGAAGGTCGCGCGGACCTCGCCCGCCCGCTCCAGCCTGCCGAAGATGGGAGCCTCGGTGCCGTACGCGTCCGCCCCGCGCGTACGCAGTGCCTCGGTCACCGTCAGCGGGATGGTGTGCAGGGCGGGGCGCGAGTGCAGGAAGTCCCCGGCTCGGGCGAGAAAGTCGTCGAGGTCTTCGGTGAGGTGCCAGTCATCCGGATTCATGCCCTATGATCCCGCGTGCTGTCGGCGTGCGCCCGTGGTTCTCCCTGAGAGAGGGGCGAACACGCTCCCGCTCTTCACCGGCAGAGCACTGCCACTCCTCGCATCCTCGCGCGGATTGCAACTTCCCTTCCTCTCCCGCCAGGTCTACCCCGCTGCCGCAGAGGCGAAGCTGCCGCTGTGACGGTCAGCCGAATTGTGGTGGTAGTCAGGCGTGAGGCCGTGAGAGGGCTTCGCGCAGGCTCCGGATCTGCCTCTGTGCGGCTGGCGCAACGCGGCGCGGGAAGTCAACCGCTGATCTCGCGCTGTTGCTGACCCCATTGGCTCCGGCCTCCAGCACCACCAGCCCTGCGACGAATCGAAATCTATGATCCGCGGTGCACTCAAGCGCGCCGCCGACCCTGCGGACCATCTGGATACCTCCGACGGCGAGCGAGCAGTGGCCGCGGCCGCCCTGGTCGTCGCACAGCACCCTGACGGCGAACCTGCGTGTCCGAACTGCGGTCCATCAGAACCGCTACGGAAGTTGCCCGCAGACCTTCGAATGCTCGCCGTCGACGCCTTGGACCAAGTCGTCTCCGAGCTGTCTGAGCTCGCCGATCAGTGGGCCGAAGCTGCGAACGGCTCGAAGTGGCGCCGGGGCATTACCCGCCTTCGCGATGTCCTTGACCCTCCAATCCCGCCACAAGAGGAAGCCCTCTTCGAGATCTGAGTGGTTACCTACAGTCACGGACCGCACAACTTGAGCCAGAACCCAGAAAGGGGCGTCATTCGTTGCCCTGAATGGCGCAATAGTATGCTTTGTCGTCTGGCTGGCAAGGGCAGGGAGCGCATGGCATTTCGGACGCTGACGGGACGAGGGATCCACACCATGAACGAGCTGACCGGTCGTTCCTGCGTGCGCTTTCCCCGACTGCTTTCGGCTGGGGCACAGCATGGGCACTAGGCGCAGCGCGACGAGCCGGCCGGAGCCCGTCACTGGGCTGGCGGGCCGGGAATCGGAGGTCGGCCGGATCCTGGACGCGATCGAGCACGGTCGGAGCACCCCGCAGGCGCTGCTCATCATCGGCGAGGCGGGTAGCGGCAAGACATCGTTGCTGGAGGTCGCTGCCGAGCACGCGCGGGTGACCGGGGCGTATGTGCTGAGGGCTCAGGGCTTTGACGGGGAGTCGGAACAGTCGTTCGCAGCCCTGCACCAGCTGCTGCTTCCGCTCATGCCCGGCGCCGCTGATCTCCCCGGCCATCTGCGGGAGGTTCTGGAGACCTCGTTCGGCCTCGCACCGATCACCAGACCCGCCGATCCGATGCTGCTGCGCGTCGCCGTCCTCACCCTGCTGGCCGGGGCTTCGAGCCATCGACCTGTCGTGCTGCTCGGCGATGACATCCAGCTCTTCGACCGCGACTCCCTCGACGTCCTGGGGTTCGTGCTGCGCCGTTTCGCGGCCGAGCCGGTGACGGTGCTCCTCGCAGCCAGGGGGCTGACACCTCCGGACGCTGCTGTCGCGCACCTGCCAGTCCTGTCGCTGGGACCGCTGACGGTCCAGGCGGCGGCCCGCCTCCTGGACGCGCAACCCGAGTCTCCTACCGGCAGGGCCCGGAGTGATGTTCTGGACCAGGCTGACGGCAATCCTCTGGCCATCATCGAACTGTGCCGTTCCGTGCGGTCGGGCAGCCCGCTTGGTCCGACCGACGGCGCACTGCCCCAGACCCAGCGGATCCAGGAGATGTTCTCCGCCCAGTTGCGCGCGCTGCCGGTCACCACCCGACGGATGGTGCTCTACGCAGCGGCTTCCTCGGACCAAGAGGACCTGGAAACCCTTATGTCCGCAGCGGGAGTAGGCACGGACCTGTCGGTATGGGCGTCGGCAGAGGAGGCTGGACTGATCACGATTGCCGGCCGCCAGGTGGGTTTCCGGCACCCGCTCGTGCGCGCGAGCGCTTACCAGGGCGCCTCGGCGCACCTGCGCCAGCGAGCGCACATCGACCTCGCGGCCGTGCATCGGAACGATCCAGCACGCCAGGCCTGGCACTTGGCCGCGGCCTGCATCGGCCAGGATGAATCAGTGGCGGCGACCCTGGAGGACACCGCAGAACTCGTCGAACAGCGTGGCGGATTCTACGCGGCCGCACGGGCCCTGGAGCGATCCGCCGAGTGCAGTCCCGCTCTGGAGGATCGGGCCCGCCGATACGCCAAGGCGCTGAGAGCCGCCAACAACGCGGGCGACACCTTCTGGGTGCGTGAGCTTTACGCCAAGGTCACCGCACTGACCAAGGACCGCGACCTGCTCGGCGTCGCGGCGAACGGGGCCGGTCTGGCCCTTTCCATGTCCGGCCATCAGCGGGAAGCGTTCCAGCTCCTGATTGGCGCCCTGGAACCGGACCTGCCGCAGGACGCCAGGACAACGCTCGCGGTGACCGCCGTGATCGGTGCGGTCGCCTTCCAGTCAGGCCTGTCCGAGGTCAGGCGCCCGCTGGTTCCCCTCCTCGAATCAATCGAGACCAGCGCCGTCAGTACGCCCTACTCCGAGCTGGTTGCGGACGAGGCCGTCAACGCGTTGCGGGCAGTCATCCTCTGCGAAGCGGATCCGATCAGGAACGCCCCTGCCCTGTTGAGCCGAACCCGGCGGCCGAGCTTGCTGGAGCCGCTGACCGGCATCGCAGAGCTGATCCGATTGCAGACGTTGGGCGCGGTTGCCTGGTGGGCCGACGAGTCCGACCTGTGCGTGGACACCTTCCGGCAGGCGTTCGCCATGCTCCGCTCATACGGAGCCATCGGAACGGGCGCAATCGCCCTCTCGGCAATGGGCTCAGCCCTGATCGATGTCGGGCGGTGGGCAGAGGCCGACGAACTGCTGGAAGAGGCAGCAACCCTGGCGGCCGTCCAGAAGATGAAGCACATCGAAGTCGACATCGAGGCCCTACGAGTGACACTGCAAGCCCTGCGCGGCCGCTCCACCGATGCCGGAATCTTGACGGACCCCGCCTGGACAGTTGTCAACCTGGAGGAGAACACAGCCACCCACGCACGGTTGCTGCGCGCGGCGGGAACCGCCGCCGCAAGCGCCGGCGACTACGACGGGGCACTGCGCCACTTCCGGCAGCTGTTCCACCAGGACGGCACCCCCCTGCACTACTTCCTCTCCCACGGCTCCATCGCCGACCTCGCCGCCGTCGCCCAGCGGACCGGACGCCAGGAGGAGGTCGAGCCTGTCGTCGCGGCGGTACGCAAGGCGCTGGGACCGCGTCCGACAACCCGAATGACGCTGCTCCTGCACCACGCCACCGCGCTGGTCGGCGGCCCGACGCAGGCAGAGCACCACTTTCGCCTGGCCCTGGTCAACCCGGCCGGTGACCAGTGGCCGCTCGCCCGTGCGCAGGCCCGGCTTCACTACGCCCAGTGGCTGCGCAGACGACGGCGCTCGCTGGACGCCCGCCCACTCCTGGTCTCGGCAATGGAGGCTTTCTCCCGGCTCGGTGCCGCCGCCCTGGCCGACGAGGCGCGGGCCGAACTTCGGGCGAGCGGCGTCGCCACGCCATCCGACCGGCCCGATCCGCTGTCGGAACTGACCGCCCAGCAGCAGCAGATCGTACGGCTGGCGGCGCAGGGCCTGGGCAACAAGGAGATCGGAGAGAAGCTCAAGCTGTCCCCCCGCACGATCGGCTCGCATCTCTACCAGGTGTATCCGAAACTCGGCGTCAGTAGCCGCCACCAGCTCCGCGACGTCTTGGGTGTCCTGTGAACGAAGGCAAGCCAACTGGCGGTTAGCGTTCCGATCGCTACGAGGAATGAGAGGTGAGGCGTGTGGAGTACAAGCCCGTCACCGGCGGAGGCGGTCCCGATCGCCCCGCCGTGATCCCCGCCCCCGTCGTCCAACGGTTGTACGACGGCGACGCGCTCCTCACCGACGATCCCCTCCACCATGATCAACCCGTGGATCCTCCCACGCCATCCGCCACCGTGGCGGTGCCGCACTTCTGGATCATGGCTGCAGGGTCAGTTGGCGGTTGTGCCGTGGGACCGGTGGTTGTGGCGTGTGGGTGAGGAACGCCTTGTGTAGCGCGCGAACGGTGTCGGCAAGGTAGGGGGGAGGGCACATGAGGGTGATTCGTGTGTCCGTCATGGTCAAGGGTGTGAAGGGGATCCCGACGCGTGTCAGGGTTCTGCGGAGTGTCGCAAGTGTTTCGGGGTGGGCGCACAGGCCGGACCCGATCAGTGAGGCGGTAGCGATGTACTCGTCGTAGGGGACGTCCCCGTGTCCGGTGTGCGAGGGGCACGAGCGCGGGGTGGACCGTCCGGCGCCGGTGGATGTGGTTGCGTGGAGGCGCAGGGTTGGTGCCGGTTCGGGGCGGCCGGGCAGAGTGATCTTGGTGCTGTGGGGGTTGTGGGTTATGGCGATGACGGTCGGGCTCTGCTGCGCGTAAGTGACGTCGAAGAACTCGTCGGACACGATGGTTCCGGGGCAGTGGTTGTAGGACGAGCGGACGTGGAGGGTTACGCCGTGCTCTTGGGCGTATTCCACGCTGGACAGAGCTAGTACCTTTGCGCCGCTGGCTGCCATTTCGCGCATGTGCTGGTGAGTGAGGCAGGCCAGTGGCCGGGCTTCGGGGACGACTTTGGGGTCTGCGGTGTAGACCCCGGACACGTCGGTGTAGATCTCGCAGGCGTCAGCCTTGAGTGTGGCGGCGAGGGCGACCGCGGTGGTGTCGGAGCCGCCGCGGCCGAGTGTGGTGACGTCGGCGCTGCCGCAGATCAGTCCCTGGAAGCCGGCTACCAGTGGGATGACGCCGCGGGCGAGTGCGTTGCGGACCCGGTATGGATGGACATCGATGATGTCGGCGCTGCCGTGGGTGTGCGAGGTGAGGATGCCGGCCTGCCAGCCGGTGAAGGAACAGGCCTCGGCGCCGAGGGCGTCGAGTGCCATGGCGGTCAATGCCGTGCAGGCCTGTTCGCCCGTGGCCAGGAGGGCGTCGAGTTCCCGTGGGGGAGGAGCGGCGGTGATGTTCTGTGCGTCCGTCAGGAGCTGGTTCGTGGTGCCGCCCATGGCGGACATCACCACGACGATGTCGTGTCCCGCATGGTGGGCGGCCGCGATGCGCTGGGCGACGGCCTTGATCCTTTCCAGGCTCGGGATGGAGGATCCGCCGTACTTCTGGACGAGCAGAGCCATGACGTCAGACTCCTCCTTCGGTGGAGCCGGCGAACGCTTTCGATGTGCAGGCTTGGACGACGTCGACGAGGATCGTGGTGGCGGTGTCGATCACGTCGTCGGTGACGTTGAGCGGGGGCAGGATACGGATGACGGCGTCCTCGCGCCCGCCGCGTTCGACGATGAGGCCGCGCCGCAGCGCGTGCGTCTGCACGGCTGCCGCGAGCCGCGGGGCGGGCCGTCCGTCGTCGGGGCAGGCCAGTTCGATGCCCCACATCAGGCCGCGGCCGCGTACGTCGCGGACCCAGGGGGCGGCGACGAGTTCGCCGAGCGCGTTCGCGATCTGCTCGCTCCTGCGCTGTACGTTCCCCAGGACGTCGTCCCGGCGGATGATGCGAATGGTCTCCACGCCTGCGGCGAAGGCGAGTTGGTTGCCGCGGAAGGTGCCGATGTGGGCGCCGGGCGCCCAGGTGTCGAGGGCGGCGTCGTAGAGGATGAGCGAGACCGGGATGCCGATGCCGGTGAGGGCCTTGGACAACACGATCACGTCGGGTTCGATGCCGTACTGCTCGAACGCGAACCAGGTGCCGGTGCGCCCGCAGCCGGTCTGCACCTCGTCGACGATCAAAGGGATGTGCAGGGCGCGGGTGATCACCCGCACGCGTCGCAGGAAGTCGGGGTGCGCGATGACCACGCCGCCCTCGCCTTGCACCACTTCCAGGATGACGGCAGCGGGCAGCGGGACGCCGCCGAGGCTGTCGGTGAGTGTCTGCTCCAGTTGGTCGGCGCACTCCTGGGGGCCGAGGCGGCTCGCTGGTCCCGCTGGGTACGGGCCGACGGAGCCGTAGGGGAGGAAGTGGACACCGGGCATCCCGTCGTGGACAGGCGTCTTCTGCGCGACCAGGCCGCTGACGGCCATGGCGCCGTGCGTGCTGCCGTGGAAGCCGCCGCGGAAGGCGATGACGCCCCCGCGACCGGTGGCGGTCTTGCAGAGCTTGAGGGCTGCCTCGACGGCGTTGGCTCCGGTGGGTCCGCAGAAGTGCACTTTCATCCGGGCGCGCAGGCGCGGCGGCAACATGGAGAGCTGGGCCTGGGTGAAGGCGTCCTTGATGGGGGTGGGGAAGTCCAGGCCGTGGGTGAGGGCGCTGAGTTGCCGGGCCACGCTGCGGACGATCTCCGGGTGGTTGTGGCCCAGAGAGAGGACGCCCGCGCCGGCGAGGAAGTCGATGAAGAGGTTCCCGTCGACATCGCGGACGAAGCTCCCTGCCCCTTCGGCCAGCGCGATCGGCAGGTGACGGGGGTAGGTACGGGCCCGTGACTCCCACTGTTCCTGACGAGCCAGCAGTGCTGCCGAACGGGGGCCGGGCAACTCGCCGGCCACGTGTGGCCATACCGGTTCGCGGGTTCCTGTGTGCAGTGGCGTGATCATGACGGGCCTCCCTTGGAGAAGGCGGATGGCTGAGAAGGAAGACCGGGACCGGGATCGCGGTTCTGCGCCGTACTGGTTGTGGATGCGCGGTCGTGGCGGGGCGCGGCGGGGATGCCCCGCCAGCGGGTGCCGTCCGGCAGGCATTCGCCCTTCATCACCAGGGACAGCGCGTCCAGACCGGCACCGGCACCGACGCGTGCGTCGTACAGGACGACAGAACGGAGTCCGACCGAGGCGCCGTCATCAACGGTGACCCGGTCCATCTTCATGACACGGTCCTCGAACAGGTGGGTCTGCAGCGAGGTGAATTCGCCGACGGCGGCGTCGTCACCGACGTGGACCAGGTCGAACTCGGTCATGAAGGTCGTGGCCATCCAGACCCGGCGTCCGATGCGGGCGCCGAACATGCGCATCACCGTGCCCATCCACGGCGTGCCGGTGAGCAGGCTCACCAGGACCGGCACCACAAGGTTCTCGTACAGGCCGGTGACCAGTTCCGTGCGCCGCACCCAGACGCTCCACAGGGGCTCCACACGTGGCCGGTACCTTCCCACGACCGCCCACTTGACTGCCACGGCGACCACCGTGCAGCCGAGACCGGCGCCCAGGAGCAGGGCGGGTCCGAGCAGCACCACCACCGCGGGCGAGAGGGAACCCACCATGTGCAGTGCGGCGAACAGGACGCCGAGGACGCTCAGGGCGCTGACGGTCGCTGGCAGGGTGACCCGGAAGTACTCGATGGCCAGGCGCGCCGCTACAAGGCCGCGGCTCGGTGTGTAGGTCAGTTTCGCGGGGAAGGCCTGGCTCGCCTCGCGGCGGGGCAGGAAGATCGCCGGTGAACCCAGCCAGGTCGTCTCCGGGTCCATGGGCCTGGTCGGCGCGAGCGAGTGAACCCCGAGGAGGCTGTTGTCGCCGAGCCGGCAGGAGCCGGGCACCAGCGCGCCGTTACCGACGAAGCTTCGCCGTCCGATCTGCGCCGGGGCCAGGGCAATACGGCCCCGGTGGAAGATCGCCGGGCCCACGACGCTGACGTCGGCCAGGAAACTGCCTTCGCCGACAACGAGCATGTCGGGATCGACGAAGTTCACGGTGGCGACCTCGGCCCAGCGCCCCGTCCGTGCGCCCATCGCCCGCAGGAACGGCACGAGATAGAGGGTTGAGTACAGGGCCTGAGTCATGGTCAGGCTGACCAGCATCAGGCCGTCGCTGATCCACTTGCGCACCCCGAAAGCGCTGCGTTCGGAGTGGATCCCGGCATGTGCGGAGGGCATCACGACGCGTTTGGTGACGAGGGCGAAGAGGCAGGTGGCCAGGGGAACCAGCGGACCGGCCGCTGCCACTGCCGCCAGGGCCCATACCAAGCCGTACCGCCAGGCGGTGAATTCCACCAGCGCCGAGGCGGAACCGAAGATCACCATCGGGCCCAGCACGAGCAGTAGCGCCCCCGCGCCGTACCCGGCGAGCACCCACGCGGGCCAGGGTTCGTCGTCGGCTCGGGCTTCCAGGTCCCGCAGCAGTGCCGGCGCGGTGTCCTGCCGGGTGGCCGGGGAGCCGGCCCAGTGCTCACCGCGCGGCACGACGCAGTCCTCCGGCACGAGCGACTGCTCGCCCACGCTGGCGCCATCGCCGATCACGGCCCCCGGCAGCACCACGCTGTTGGTCCCCACGAAGCACCCCGACCCGATCCGGATCGTCCCCAGGCGCAGGCGCCCGGACTCGACGGTGTAGGTCTGCAGCCGGGCCCCGTAGCCGATGCTCGTCCCCGCGCCGATCCGCAGCAGCGACGGTGGAGCCACCATCGCCTGCACATGGCAGTGGCTGCCGATCCGCGCGCCGAGCAGGCGCAGGCACGCGGCGAGCACCGGAGAGCCGGCCAGCAGCCGCAGCGGCGTCAGCGCGAGGACCTTGCTCTGCATCCAGAACCGCCAGTACGTCACGCCCCACAGCGGATAACTCCCCGGGCCGACTTTGGCCATCAGTAGTCGGCTCACCGGCAGCGGCAGCACCAGCAAGGTGATCGCGAGCCATCCGATCTCCAGGAGCGTGATCGCCGGGACCGGCAACCGGACGAGGTGGTCCAGGACTCCGGCGGTGGGCACCGGTACCCGGTTGTACCCGGACCGGAACAGCCGGTAGAACAAGACGGTCATCGCGAGTGCGGGCAGGAACAGCCACGCGTACAGTCCGGCGAGCTGGGCCACGCCGCAGACCATCACCCGGGTCGTGCAGCGGTCCGGGGGAGCCTCGGTAGGGGTCGGCGGCCCGGCTTGCGACTCCGCGGCGAGGGCCTCGATGAAGGATGCCAGGCCCCTGAGCGTGGGGTGGGCGTACAGGTCCCCCATGGCCACGTCCCGCAGTCGCGGATCCTGCCGCATCCGCGAGACCAGGCGGGCAGCGGTCATGGAGTGCCCGCCCAGGTCGCAGAAGAAGTCCTCCTCCACCGAGATCGCGTCGCACCCGAGCACGTCGGCCCACAATCCGGCCAGCCGCTGTTCCAGCGGTGTCGTGGGGTCGACGCGCGGTCGCGAACGCCGACCCAGCGGGGGCGAGACCGGGGCGGGAAGCGCGGCGCGGTCGACCTTGTCCGCGGCCAGCAGAGGGAACGCGGAAAGTACCTCCAGGTGTGCAGGCACCATGTACCCCGGCAGTCTGCCCTGCAGCCGGATTCGCAGACGCTCCCGCAGGTCTGTCTCCGAGACTGTGTTTGGCTTGGCGGCGAGGGCGACGTAACCGACGAGGTCCTGAGCGGAGCCGTCGCGCTCCAGCGGTGTGACGACCGCGTTCTCCACCGCATCGTCCTCGCGCAGCACTTCCTCGATCTCCGCCAGTTCGATGCGGTAGCCGCGGATCTTCACCTGCGTGTCGACCCGGCCCAAGTATTCGATCTCGCCGGTCGTGGTGCGCCGTCCACGGTCCCCGGTGCGGTAGACCCGCGGAGCGGCCGCGCGGTCCCGGGCCATCGGGTTGGGGACGAACCGCTCTGCGGTGAGGGCGGGCCGGTTGACGTAGCCGATCGCAACGCCCGGACCTCCGATGCAGATTTCCCCGGGCTCCCCTGCCGGAACGGTGCGAAGCGATTCGTCCAGGATATAGAGCCGGTACGTGGGCAGCGGGGTGCCGATGGTGACCGGCCGGTGCGGCACCGGTTCGCTGCAGGTAGCAGTCACCGTCGTCTCGGTCGGACCGTACGCGTTGAGAATGCGTACGTCGGGGCGCCACCAGCGGCGCACCAGGTCGGCGGGGCACGCCTCGCCGCTCAGGAGCAAGGTGCGCAGCCGCGGCAGCTCCGGTTCGAGGGTGGCCAGCAGCGTGGGCACGCAGCACAGCACGGTGATGCCGCGCTCGGCCAGAAACGCGGTGAGGTCCGGGCCCGCGATCCGGCCTCCAGCCGGCCCCGCGACCAGCGTCGCCCCCGCGATCCAAGCCGGCCAGATCTCCTCCAACGCGAAGTCGAAGGCGATCGACAGGCCCTGATAGACCCGGTCCTGACCGGTCACGCGGTAGAACGGCGTGACCACCCGCAGGAAGTTCACGATGCTCGCGTGCGAGACCGCCACACCCTTGGGCCGTCCGGTGGTGCCCGATGTGTAGATGACGTAGCACGGAGAGGAGGGAGTGATCTCGACACCGGGCCGCCCGGCCGACAGCGCGGCCAGCCGATCCACCACGCGGTCCACCTTCAGCACCGCGCACTGTAGGTGCAGGGTGCGGTCGGACAAGGATGACGACGTCACGAAGTCGCGCAGCCCCGCGTCCCGAACGATGAACTCCAGCCGGTCGGCCGGGAACGCCGGATCCAGTGGCACATAGCTCGCCCCCGACTTGATGACGCCGAGCAGTGCCACATAGGAGTCCAGGGACCGGTCGAGCAGGATGCCCACGCCGTCGCCCGGCTCCACCCCTCGCGCCAGGAGCAACCGGGCCAGCCGATTCGCCTGCCGGTCGAGTTCGGCGTAGGAGAGCCGTTCCGCACCGCACTCCACGGCGGTGCGCTCCGGGTCCCTGTCGCATGCGCGCTCGAAGCACTCGTTCAGAAGTCGCACACCGGACCAGAACTGATTACTCCCCTCTGGGAGCCCTTCGTGTACGGCGGCACAGGCCTCGTCGGGCGGTGGCAGTTCCATCTGTCCTGTCATCGCTACCGTCTCCCTCTGCAGCGAACCGCTCCCGGGTTGCTGGCCGGTAAGACCGCGACCTGGCGATCGCCGATCCGCGATCCAGGACTCCGCCATCAATCACGCTATCGAGCACCTGGTTAACGTCCGCTGCGGGGAGGGTTAGCCCACGGTAAAGCGTGGCCGTGCGAGCGTCCGCCCTTCAACGTCGGCGAGGTCGCAATCATCGACAAGCGCCGCCTGCCAAGCGCGGATGCCTGCGTCAGTCCAGGTCAGGGCCTGAGTTCTGCGGGTTCGGCCGGGAAATGAGCCAGGTGAAGCAGGGACGTGGGGCCCGGCGGGAGACAAACAGACGCCCCCCTTCGGCCTCCACCAGGGATCGGGCGAGCGTCAGCCCGATGCCGTGCTCTTCCCCCGCCGGGCGGCGGGCGAATACGTCCTGCCCTTCGGGCAGCCCCGGGCCCTGGTCTTCGACATCGACGGCCAGGACGTCGCCGGCATCCCTGGCCCGCACGGTCACTTCTCCCCGGCCGTGGGACGCGGCGTTGGCGATCAGTACATCGAGTACCTGGCAAGCGGCTTGCCGGGAACCGACGGCCGGCGGCAGGTCGTCCTCGACCACCACCCGCAGCTGACGGCCCGCCGCCGCGAGATCGTCCCACCATTGCCTTCGGGCCTCCGTGAGCAGAGCCGCCACATCCAGCACGGTACGCTCCGGTACGTCGCGCGCCAGGGCCAGCAGGTCGTCCACGATCGTCACCATATGATCCAGCGACTCCAGCGCTGCGTGCATCGCTGCGTGCGGGTCGGAGGGTGGACTGATGGTGAGTTCGCTCTCCAGCTCCAGGCGCGTACGGGCCAGCGCGGTGCGCAACTGGTGGGATGCGTCGGCGCTGAAGGCCCGCTCCCGCTGCAGCAGCCGGTCAAGCCGGTCGGCGGCACGGTTCAAAGCGATGGCAACCGCGTCGGCCTCCGGCAGCCCGCAGGTGGCGGCCCGCGCGGTCAGTTCACCGTTCTCCAGTCGCCGCGCGGTCGCCGCCAGCGCCTCGAACGGCTGCGCCAGTCTTCTGCTGGACCATACGGACACCAAGGCCGCGGCGCTGACGGCCAAGGCTCCGAGCCCTCCCATGGCAAGCCAGGTGAGCGCCGAACGGCGCCATGCCCACGCGGCGCTACGGCTGACCTGAACCGCACCGCGCACACGCTCGGCGGACCCCACCGGCACCGCCACGACCAGGTTCCCGCCGACCTGGCGGGACTGCACGGAGCCCGCCAGGGCAGCCCGTACAGCGGCATCACCACTCGCCGGCCCCGATCCGGTCACCAGACGCGCTCTGGTGTCGTACACCGCCAGCCGTGTGCCGGACCGCGGACGCGGCAGCTCGCGCGGGTTGAGCTCCCGAACCTGCGTGGGGAGGGTCAGCGCGGCACGGTCGGCAGCCCGTTCCAGCTCACGGATCTCGTCCTGTCGGTACAGGCGCAGCACCGCCACGGCCAGCGGCACGGCGAACAGCAACAGCGCGCACAGCACCGCGACGACCGTGGCCCGCAGGATGCGGTGGCGCACCTCAGGCGTCCGACGGGGGCTCTAGGCGGTACCCGAAGTGCCGCAGCGTGGTGATGTGCACCAGGTCCCCCAGCTTGCGGCGCAGCGCCGCGACGTGCACGTCCAGGGTCTTGGTAGAACCGAACCAGTTCTCGTCCCAGACCCGGCTCATCAGTTCCTCCCTGCTTACCGCCTGTCCCGGTGCCGCCGCCAGCACGGCCAGCAGGTCGAACTCCTTCGGCCGCAGTTCCACCTCACCCCCGGGCGTCAGGCACCGCCGCGCCGCGCGGTCGATCACCAGCCGCCCATGCACGAGGCTCGCCGCTTCCGCCGTGTCACCGCTGTCCGCCGCCCGTCGCAGGTGCGCCGTCACGCGCGCCACGAGCTCGGCGAGTCGGAACGGCTTGGTGAGGTAGTCGTCGGCGCCCGACTCCAGCGCCTGGATGACGTCCAATTCCCCGGTGCGGGCCGTCAGCACCACCAGCACCGCGCCCGGCAGCCGATCCCGCAGCCGCTGGCACAGCTCGAAGCCGTCTACGTCCGGCAGCCCCAGGTCCAGCAGCAGCAGGTCGACGCCGCCATCGGCGGCCCTGGCCAGAGCTGCCGCGCCGTTCTGGCACCAGTCGCTGTTATGTCCGACATTGCGCATAGAGGCGGCAAGTTTGGCTCCGATAGAGGCGTCGTCCTCCACGATCACGATGTGCGCCACACCACGAACGCTAACCACACAATCACTCACTGACCACTCGCCCCGCCTGCGCTCGCGTCGCGAACTCCAGCGCCATACGGGCGTCCGAGTTCGCCGTGGATGGCGAACCGGCGTACGGCGAGCCGTTGCGGACAGCGCATCAGCATCGGGGTGTGCTCGGTGGCATACCAGGCGTCGACCTCGGCGAGTTCCTCCTCGGGCACAGCCATCAGTACGGCGAACAGCAGCGTGCCGTCCCGCTCCGCCGCGGCGGGGTCGCCGGCCGACCCGGTGTCGATGCCGATGTGCCGGGTGAACCCGTCGACGTTGTCGAGTATCCAGGAGAGAGTGAGTGCACACCTGTGCCGATCTCGGGTGATGGCGTTCCACCGTTCTAGGGTTTGTGGTCCGGCACTGACTCGGGCAGTCCTGCGTACCAGCCCTGGACGGCCAGCGAGAATCCGGCCAGCACTATGGCGACGAGCGCGACGCGACCTGCGTACGCGGCAACGGACGGCCTGATCATCCATCGCCGGGGCAGCAGCCACGCTGACAAAGCGGCTACCACTCCGATGAGAACGGTCAGCGGAAGCTCCGCGTACAGCACGCTCCAGTCCGGCCCTGCTTCGAATCCGGCGCGCGCCCGGAGTTCGGCATTTGCGGCCCATCCCAGCAGCCCGACGAATCCACCGGCCAGGGCTACCCCGGTACCACTCAGCGCTTCAATGCGTTCCCTCATGATCATTGGAGACGCTGTCTACTTCGTGGGAGTTCCCGGAACCGCACGATTCTCTGTCGCGAGGCAGGAATGCATCGAAGCGCCGGCGAACGGTGCGCCCTGGGGGTTCTGGCGACGACCCGGTTCCGGCCTACGAGCCACCGTGAGGTGAATGGCCCCGCTCACAAGGAGTGCGGGGGCACGGCGATATGCCGGTCGATGGTTGAGGTGCGGTGTTATCGGCGTGCGAGGGCGATCGTGACGAAGAAGCTGACGATGGTGATGAAGAGACCGCTGACGACGCCCGCTGCGGCGATGGGTGCGGCGAGGCCGGGGTGCTGCCAGATCAGGTAGAGCGTTACGACGCCGATGAGGGCCCCTACGGCAGTCAGGACGATTCCGATGAGTGCGTACAGGACCCACTGCGTCGGGTGGGGCGGCCGCGGGGGCTCCGGGGACAGTGGCCGACGTCCCGCGGTCAGCTGCATTGCGCAGCCCTGAGCCGAGCGAGAGATCAGCACTTGGCTTTGTTGGCGTCCACGGTTTGTGGACCGACGGCAGACGGGATGGGAGCTGGGGTGAGTGGTGGGCTAGGGGCAGCCTGAGAAGGCCGCCGTCGTACGTGCCGCGTTCCTGGGCGGCCAGTCGATCGCCAGCCTCGCCCGCGACCACCACGTCAGTCGCGGAGCCATCCGTACCGCTGTCGCCGACCTCCTGTCTGAGCACACCGTCGTCGACCATGACGCCCCGGCTCCAGAACTGTCGGTCGTCCTCATACATGCCGGGCAAGGTCGCCGACTTCCTCCGCTCGGTCGACCTGGAGTCCGTCGAGCGCGCCGCGCTCGACCGAGGCGTGACCGTATGGCGCGGCCAGGGCTACACCCTGCGCGTCAGCGCCGTCCCCTCCGTGCACCGCCGGCTCCTCGCCCGCTGCCAGCCGCTCGACGTCGCCCGGGCCTCTCAGGCGGTGCCGGCCCAGCGCAAGGCCCGCCGCGAGTACGAGAACCGGGTCAGCGCGCTCACGCCGACCATGATCGTTCTCACCGATAACCCTTGTGCCGATGATCCCCGAGGCCGGTGATCAACCAGAGGTATCTGAAGTCGAGCACGATCCTCACGACCAATGTCGGTATTGCTGACTGGGCCGGCGCCTTCGGCGACGCGACCGTCGCCGCGGCCATGCTCGACCGGCTCCTTCACCGCGCCGCCGTGGTCGGCATCGACGGACCGCCCTACCGACTCCGATCTCACCAGCCCCACGCCGACAACCTCCGCAAAGGAGTGACCGGACGTGCTGGTTGAATTCCGGGAGTGCCCGATCTGCTGGACGTCATTCCAGGTCAACCGCAATGCGGCGGCTCGGCACACCTACTGCACCCCTCGCTGCAAATCAGAGGCCGCTCTGCGCCGACGTCGCGAACGCGACGAAGCCGCCGACGTCGCTGAAGGCGAACCGATGACGCCAGCGTCGCCGGTGCCACCGCCCCTGCCCTGGCGGCAAGCTGCAGTTGTGGAAGTTGACCGCCTTGCTCCGGCGAGCCGACTGCCGCAGGGGTCATCGCGACGGACGCTGAACGACTGCAGCAGCTCTTCCGCCTGGAGGTCCCGCGGCAGCATCCATCGCCTTCCCCACAGACCCGTTGCCAGCAGGAACAGCCGCCCGGTGACGGAACGGGGCCGCTTGTCCAGAACGGCAGGGGAGACGATCATTCGGCCATGAGACCCGAAGTGCAGAGGTTCGTTGCTGACGGACCGCTTCCCGACTGGGACGCGAGCGAGGAAGCAGTAGACAGGCGCCATCACCAGCTGGCAGCGATCTCCCGACCCGTCACATCCGAGGAGGCCGCAGCGTTGGCCACGTGCTTCGGCCCCGACGACTGCTACGGAGTCGCCTGGACGCTCGTGCACCTCATCGAGACGGCCCCCGGCCCGGTGCCGAAGCTGGAAGAACCGGGTCTGGAAGCGGACGACTGGGCCCGGACTCTGTGGGGACGATGGGCCGGCAAAGGGCCCACGACTTGACGGCTTGAAGAGCGTTTCGTCCTGGCGAGGGTGTTCGGTATTGCCGGGTTGCTTGAGGCGTTCCGCCGGTGCGGTGGGTGCATGGTCTGGTGACAGGCGATGTCAGTGTCTGGTGAGAGGATCACGAGATGCCTCTGCCTCAGCCCGATGATCTGACCTCGCTGGTCCTGCGTACCGACTTCGGTGACGAGGGAGCCTGGGACGCGGTTCGAGCCGCGCTCGACGCGGCTGGTGAGTACCCCCTTGCCACGTATGTCAGCGAGCTTCGCTTTGCCGACGTGGGGGTCCAGGCCTTGATGGCTGAAGAGGCTGCTGCGGACGAAGACGACCAGATCGTCTACATGTTTCTGGCGGACGCAGCCACGATGAAGGATCCGGGGCACCCGCTCCTGGCCGTGGACCTCTCGGACGAGCCCGGGCGGACGTTCAGGGTCCCCGCTCGGTGGTTTCCTGGCATCTCGGCCAACCTCAGCATCGCCAACATGGACTTTGCGGAATTCGCCGACGCCGCTGATGGATCAGGGACCTTCCGGGGCTTTGACGAGGGCTGACGCCTTTTCGTTGAGGCCCGTCCGGGCGAGCCATGTACCGCGCCAGTTCAGCGTGGCTTCATGGATGAGGCGACGCCTCATCAGGTCGATCATCGCTCGGCGGATCATGGCTTCGGAGCGGGTGGGCAGGGTTTCGTAGTCGCGGGCCAGGCGTCGGTGGTGCATGGGCCGGCCGAAGGTCCGCTCGACGACCCAGCGTCGCGGGATGACCTTGAAGCCCTTCTCGCCGGGGTCGCGGCGGATGCCTTCGACGTCGATTTCCAGGTTCTGACCGAGCGGGAGGAAAAGAACAGCGTGGCCATCGCCTCGAACGAGTCGTTCTCCGGCTGGACCAAGACGTTCACCATCCGCGTCTCTGCGCGGCCATCGTCGACCGCCTCACCTTCGGCGGCAACATCATCGAGACCGGAACCGACCCCTACCGCCTCGCCACCACCCGCGCCCGCGCCGAACAACAGGCCACGGCAACTGACCTCCCACGCAGCTCAGAGCGCGATCGGTCGGTACTTCAGAGCCTCATCGACAATCTGCTCCGCAGACGCGCCCTGAAGGTCGTCCGAGGGGTGGAAGACCAGGTCACTCACCCGAGGATGCGACACGTTCGCCTCCAGGAGACGCAGATAGTAGTCGCTCTCCGGGGCAGCCATCAGGAGTCTGCGAACGATCTCAACGAGCTCGTCCCGGGTGACGTTCGCAACCATTGGGCGAGCTGGCCGAGCCGCCTCTTTCACGAATTCCTCCAGGCTCCTGCTGCCGTCGTACTCAGCGAAGTCGAGAGCCTCGTAGTCGTGCCCGGTCATCGCGTTGAAGGCCGCAATCGCCTCGCCCGCCGCCTCCGGGCGGGCAGCCAACAGGTCAGCGATCCGCACCACCTCGGCGCACAGCTCTTCCAGCCGCTGCCGACTCACAGGCGGGGGCAACAACTCCGGTCTCAGGTCCACAGCCGAATTATGTCCGTCCGCGCCGACACTCCCGACCCGAGCCTCTGGGCGCAGCCAGTTCTCATCAACACTTCCGGAGATCTCGATCAAGAACCGATATCAGGCCCCATCGACATTCGCTCTCCGCTCTCACCAACGAAGCCACCGGCCTGGTGCCCTTCAGCCGTTTCACCAGGAACCGCACCTGCGCGCCCGCCGATCTCGGGATCGGCCGGGTGGCCGCGGCCGCCGCTGCGTGGCCGAGACTTTCGCCCACGACGCCCATCAGATGTTCCCGCGCCCCACAGTCCTCGGTGCTGCTGTCGGCCGCACCCGTTTCCCGCCCCTGCGCATGCCCGCCGCGTGCCTTGATGCCCGAGGACACGTGAACCTGTGGTTCTGCGGGCGGCCCCGCAGTGCATCGAGCTCACCTGTGGTCCCATCGGCTGCTCTGCGAGCAGGAGCGGCTGGTCGCGGTTCTCTTCGACGGGGGATTGGGCGGACGAAACCACCGCTTCCGCAGTTGCCTGGACAGACTGGTAACAGCTGTTACCATGTGGGGTATGGCCAAGACACAGCTGGGCGCACGTGTGAATGAGGACGTCGCGGAACTCGCGAGGAAGCGCGCCGCCGACCTCGGACTGAGCATCGGGGACTACCTCGCCCGCCTCGTGCAGGATGACGCCAGCGGCCTGCGCGCCCGCGCGGTGGACGCTGCCGCCCGCTTCCTGTCCGAGCACCAGGCGGTCTTCGACGACGCCGAGGATGCCCAGCAGACGCCTCCGGGAGTGCGCGCCGCGTGATGGAACTGCACATCGACGTTCCCTGGATCCTGCAGGTCGCCGAGGCGGCCGGTGCGGACGATCCCGCCCCCGACGACTACGGTGTCCCCGTCGCGGCTGTCGCCCGCCACCGGGCCGAACTCTTCGAGCAGCCCGTCTACGACGGCCCCTACGCCAAAGCCGCAGCACTCGTGCACAACCTCGGCCGGTGCCGCTGGCTCGAGCGCTCCAACATGGCCGTTGCCGCCGCCACCGGCGTCATGTATCTCGAAGCCGCCGGTATCTCCGTGAAGCCCACTCGCGACGACGCCATCGCTCTCAAAGACCTTCTCCTCGATTCCGCCTGCACCGCTGCGAGGATCGCCACGCTGCTGCGGACCTGGCCCACCACCACCTGACGCTCGAAGGGCACTCTTGGCCGAGTCCGGCGAGCGCGGCGCGCACCGCCTCGGCGGCGTCCGGCCCGCTTGCGCACGTCGCAGCGACCGGCACAGGCGCGCGGGCCCCGCCTTCATCGCCCGGGCACCTGCACATCCAGGCAGGAGCCACGGTTCACTCGCTGCCCCGCCTCGGTGGCCCGCACGGGACTGGCGAAGCCGCCCGGCTCCTTGCCCTTGAAGACGATCTCGCAGGCGTACGGGGACTTCGCGTTCATCGGCACCGCCACGGCTGCAGGGATGTCGTTGCACCATGCGTGGTCGATGCTGTCGCGGTAGTTGCCGTACAGCAGCTTCGCGACGACGACGGGGAAGCTGGGCCACGGCGCCCACCGGGGCCGGACGATAGAGCACTGGCAGATCGAGGTGACCGCTGGCGGCCGGATCCGGCGGTAGCCAGATCCGGCGAACCGTCGTTGAGTACGCAGAGGTTGTCAGTGGTGCTCGCTACGGTGCCACCATGGCCAGCAGAAAGAAGCACCGGTCCCGTCCCGCCCGCCGTCTGGTGGCTTTCATCGACGCCGACTTCGCCAAGGGCGGCCGCGTGACCCGCCATCAGCACACGAAAGGCCCGGAGAGCTGGCTGGTCGAACGCATCGGCATCGTCTGGGCACGTGCCGATGACCGCTCACTGACCTGGATCAGGGACGAACTCATTGACGGCCCGTATGCCGCGCCGCAGACCCTGACGGCTCTGGAACAGGCCGACCTGGTCGTGGGCCACGGGCTGCTGCAGGGCGATCTGCGCGCAGTGGCCATGATCACGCCCCTGCCCGACGCGCTCGTCGACCGGTGTGTGGACACCCTGGTGGAGTTACACGAAGCACGCGGCGGACAGTGGACCACCGGCGTTGGGCTCAGCGAACTGTCCTGGCACACCCTGCGGGTACGGCGGGCCGAACACGGCAACGGCCCCTTCGGCATGACCCGTGGACGGGGCGATCACGATCCGCGCGACGACGCACGCCTGCACGCCCGCCTGTGGCAACACCTGCGCACCCGGGCCACCTTCACAGCCCCTGCCCGCCGCTTCACCCCCACCCCGGTCACCACCCCTCTGGACGAGACAGCCCGCACGCGGATAGCCGGCCGCGAAACCCTCGGCGCCGCCGAGTGGCATCGCCGCCGCCTCGGCCCCGGCACCATCCACGCCCAGGGCGGAGGCGACTGGGCAGCCGCCGGCCTCGCCCAGGCGGCCGCAGCCAACCTGACCGACGACCACACCCCCCTGCGAGCCTGCGCGACCGAACTGCTCGGCGCACACGACCCACTCCCGGGTCCAGCCGTGCTGCTCGGCGCCTTCCAGCTTCTGGGGCCCGGTGCCAGCCTCAAGGCACGCAAGGCACTGAGCGGCAACCATTTCGCCAGGTCCGCAGAGCGACTGACGGCCTACACCGATGCGCTGTGGAAGGTGCTGCACCCCGACGCCCGCCGGCAGTGGGCCGCGGCCCAGCCCGTGTTCGACCCCATGGCCCGGACCGTGGACTTCACCGCTCAGCAGGCAGCTCAGGAAGAACGGCGCCAGGCCTACCGTGCGGTGACAGCCGCTGCCGCGCGTGTCCACCAGGCTTACCGCGGCTGAGCCGCAGGCAGCCGTTGGTCGCTCGGCCGAGGGGGAAGTCGTATGGCTCGTGTGCGGCGGCCAGCCGGGCGTTCAGCTATTCGGCTGCCTTGATGGCGTCGGCGATCACCTTCACCGGAGTATGGGAGGCGAAGACGTATGGGCTGCTGGGGTCTTGGTTCGTCTTCCTGAACTCCGTGAGCAAGCTGGCGACGGCCGCCCGCTGGTCCCGGTGTCCAGGGGCGGCCGTGAGAGGCTCCAGAGCGCGGCGAACGCCTGGAAGCGGGTGGGTCAGATCTGCCCGAAGAACAGGCTGCCCGGTGCGTCCGGGTCGTTTGAGAAGTAGTACTCACGGATCGCGCGGATGAACTCGTGGCGCGAGATCGCGCCGTCCCCGTCGGTGTCCAGCCTGGCGAACATGTCCATTGCGTCGGGCGCGTCGCTCTTCCACACGTCCTTCAGGAAGCGGGCGAACTCGTCCTTGCTGATCTCGTTGTCGCCGTTGACGTCGATGACGTCGAAGATCGCGTGGCCGCCGCCCTCGGTCACGTTGAGCCGGCTGGTGTCGATGACCGCGAGACGGTTGGCGGTGACGTACTGGTCCTTCGTGAGCCTGTCCCCGTCTACGCCCGCGTGGCGCAGCAGTTCCAGCCAGTGGATCTGGCAGAAGGTCTGGAGCGCCCTGGCTCGGCGGTCGCTCTTGTCGAGCCGGTAGGCCTGGATGTAGCGGTCGGCGAGCTTCTGGTAGTCCGTCCAGTCCAGATAGCCGTCATGGTTGGCATCGAAGGCATCGAATTGGCGTTCGAGCTTGGTGGTGATGATGTCCCGCACCGTAGTAGTCATGGGCCGAACCCTTCCGTGATCTTGTCTCGCGGCTTCCTCAGCATGGGGCAAATCATCGTGAATTCATGTAAAGCCAGGCATATGATACGCAGATGGTTGATCAATTCACGCGCCCTGCCGCACGCCATCCCCTGAGCAGCTGAGCCAGCCGGCCCCCTGCGCCGGGCAGCCGGCGCTGGATGCAGGGTGTTACAAGCGCGGACTCAGCACCTGGGATCAAGACCATGCATCCAGCTTGTCCTTTAACCTTGTTCCGGTCAGGAAGGCGTGTCCAGACTGGTCAGGAGACAGGCGACGTCGAGGCCGGTTGCGAGGTACTCCTCGAAGATCCGGTTGTTGAGGGCCCAAGGAGACCGCCGCTGCCGGATGAGGTCGATCGCCGTGGTCGGTTCGTAGCCCAGCTCGATGAGGGCCTGTCCCACGAGCAAGCCCGAGCGGTTGAAGCCCGCGTTGCACCGGACCAATGTCCGATGCCCGTCGCCGACGGAGCGCGCTGCGTACCGGGCCAACTGTTGGACGGTGCTGAGCTGTGCGGAGGTGAGGAGGTCATCGGGGATCTCGGCGACCTGATGGTCGACGTCTGGGGCAGGACCATGATCGGGACAGGTGAACAGACTGATAACCAACTCAAATTCGCGG
Source organism: Streptomyces sp. NPDC057486 (assembly GCF_042802415.1). Classification (NCBI taxonomy): domain Bacteria; kingdom Bacillati; phylum Actinomycetota; class Actinomycetes; order Kitasatosporales; family Streptomycetaceae; genus Streptomyces; species Streptomyces sp. NPDC057486. Next base: position 22,342 of record NZ_JBHVEE010000028.1, read on the forward strand.
TCCACGACGGCTTGATGGACCTCGCCCAGGCCATCCATCCAGTAGTGGCCGCCCATCCACAGCCCCGGCACGATCTCGTTCCAAGGAGCCTGCGGCTCGGGTGTGCCGCGGCTCTTGTGGCGTGTCTTCACCTGAGGCCCCCTTTGCAGGCTGAGGCAGTCGGTTGTGAAACTGCGTTCCTGATCGAATGGTCCCTCGAACTTGCTCTGCTGGGCCGGGAATCCCTGGACGCCTGGGCGACCCTCGGCTGATCATGTGCGACGCCAGGGACGCGCATGACCACGACGAACGCGTGAGAGGAGCGGCTTCCTGCCGCACTCCGTCCGACAGAGCCGCAGCGGCCCCTTCCGCCACGCGAAGGGGCTCCGCCGCCTGTCGGCAAACGAAGGCACCCTCACGTGATCAACGCGCAGCCTCCGGCGGACGAATCATCCGGCCCACCCCCTTCCAGCCCGGTTTCGACGAACCTACCGCGCTGGGCGTATGCCACCACGCTGCAAACCAAACCCCGGTATCCGCACCGGTCGTCACGTCGCCCACAGCCTCCACGCACACTTGGCGTTCATCACGAACTACCGGCAGGATGTCTTCGATGACGACATGCTGAAACGGTGCGAAGACGATCACGCGCGAGGTCTGCGTCGGCTTCGAGACGCAGCTGCTGAGCGCGGAGGCGCGGAGCGCCGGAGTTCTCTGGGGCGCTCGGTACGGTGGCGACCCTCTGGGCGAGTAGGCTGCCGCGCGTGGGGAACGAAGGGTTGACAAGGGCCGTGACTAGCAAGGGACATCTCTGGCTGTGACACGTGGCAACGCGAGCTCGGGTGCGCACCGGCCGGGCCGGCAGGTGATTATCGATGCCGCGGTTCGCTGCTTCTACAAGCACGGGTACGACGGTTCGTCGGTCAGGGACATCACTCAGGAGGCAGGAGTGACCCCAGCGGCGCTGTACCACTACTACGCGTCCAAGCAGGACCTTCTGATGGAGATCATCACGAGGTTCATGGACAACTCCATCGACAGGACCGAGGCGGCGCTGCGACGGGCCGGTCCGGATCCGGCGGCACGACTCTTCGCCGCCGCGCAGTCACATGTCCTGTGGAACGCGTCCGATGTCGCCTCCAGCTTCATCGTCAACAGCGAGATCAGAAGCCTTGAGCCCGAAAACCGCGAGCGGAACGTCGCTCAGCGGGACAGGCTGCAGCGTCTCTTCGACGAGTGTGTGGAAGACGGATGCGACAAGGGTGTGTTCACGGCGCCATGGCCGCGGGAGGCAAGCCGGGCGGTCGTCGTGATGTGCACGTTCGTGGCTCGTTGGTACCGGGAATCCGGGCCGCTCAGCCCCGAGGAGATCGCCTGGCGCTACGGGCACATGGCTCTCTCCCTCGTGGGGGCGTCGCGGGCACCGCAGTTCGAGCCACCCACCTATAGAGAGGCTTGATCGCTGCGGGTGGACCGGCCCGTCGCCGAGCCGATCCACTCACCGCAGCGAAGCCGCCCGTCACACCGGTGCGGGCGCAGAGCCTGTCACCGCCCGGTGAAGCGCGGCACACGCTTCTCGATGAACGCCAGTGCCGCCTCCCTCCCGTCCTCGGACTCCACACACTCGGTGTGCCGTTGTGCCTCGAGGTCGAGTGCGCGTCCGAAGTCCACGGTCGCGCTGTCGGCGAGGTTCTGCTTGATACGTGAGACCGCGAGGGGCGCGGAGGCCGCGATCCGGTGGGCGATGGCGGTCACCTCCGGCAGCAGTTGCTCCGCATCGAAGACGCGCGAGACCAGGCCGATCCGCTCCGCCTCGACGGCGTCGAACGGCTGGGACACCAGGTACTTCTCGCGCGCGCGGCCCTGCCCGATGATGCGGGGCAGCGTCCATGTTCCGCCGAAGTCGCCCGAGAGTCCGGCGTTGAGGAAGGCCGCGTTGAACTTCGCCGTCGCCGAGGCATAGCGGAGATCGCAGGCGCACGCCCACGACAACCCGGCGCCGGCGCACGCCCCGTTGACGGCCGCGATGGTCACGGCTGGCATCTCGTGCAGCAGCTTCGACGTCTCCATGAACTGCCGCAGCAGCTTGGCTCGCGACTCGGGGCCGACGCCCGCGGTGACCGCTCCGCCGGCTCCCTGGGAGAGGTCACCGCCGGCGCAGAACGCGCGGCCGGCTCCCGTGAGCACCAGCACGCGGATCGCGGGATCGGCGGCGACGGTCTCGAACGTGCTGGTTGCCAGGTGGAGCAGTTCCGCGGTCATGGCATTGAGCCGATCCGGTCGATTCAGCGTCACCGTCGCGACGCCGTCCTCCACCCGCAGGTCCACCGGTTTGGTGTCACTCATCATGGGTTGCCTCCGTCATTACTCAGTTCTGAGCGATCGTTTAGGTCGATACCCAAGTGAACACTGGAGATAGTCGTCGTGCACGACTCTTGTCTAAATGACTGTTTAGTTTTAGCTTCGTAAACACCCCGCGAACGATCACGCGGTGGAACGGCCGTGCCCTGGAAGGAGGGATTCGTGCCAACGCCCCACTATGGCCAGTTCATTGACGGTGTACGCCGACAGTCACCGGCCGGCGAAGCGCGTATCGAGGTGGAGAATCCGGCGACGCGGCGCGTCATCGCGACCGTTGCCGACGGAGGACCCCGTGACGTCGACGACGCGGTCCGGTCGGCGCGCAAGGCGCTCGGGACGTGGGCTGCCACGCCCGTTGCGGATCGGACGGCTGTACTGCGCCGCGCCGCGAAGCTGCTCGAGGACCGCCGGGAAGAGATCGCCCAGGTGGTGACGGCCGAGCTGGGTGCTCCGATCCGGATCGCCCGCTCCGTGCACGCCCAACTGCCCATCACCGTCACGGCGACGACGGCCGACCTGCTTTCGGCCTACTCCTTCGACGAGCGGATCGGGAACTCGCTGATCGTCCGTCAGCCCGTGGGCGTCGTCGCCGCCATAACTCCGTGGAACTTCCCCCTGCATCAGGTGACCAGCAAGGTCATCCCGGCCTTGGCGGCCGGTGCGTCGGTGGTGCTCAAGCCCAGTGAGCTGGCCCCGCTGTCGGCCTTGCTGCTCGCCGAGATCCTGACGGAGGCCGGCCTGCCCGAGGGTGTGCTCAACGTCGTCACCGGAGGACCGGCCGCGGGCCGGACACTGGTCGACCACGACGACGTGGACCTGGTCTCGTTCACCGGATCGGTCGACGTCGGACGATCCGTGGCCGCCGCCGCGTCACGCACCGTCAAGCGCGTGACGCTGGAGCTCGGCGGCAAGTCCGCGAGTCTCGTCCTGCCCGACGCCGACATCCCCACCGCCGTGAAGGTCAGCGTCGCCAACGCGTTCTTCAACTCCGGCCAGGCGTGCAACGCGTGGACCCGCCTGCTCGTGCCGGCTGACCAGCTGGAACACGTCAACGAACTGGCACGGGCGGCCGCCGAGAAGCACACCGTGGGCGATCCGACGGACGACAAGACCCGGATGGGCCCCGTGATCAGTGACCAGCAGCGGGAACGCGTAAGAGCGTTCATCCGCGCGGGCCTCAGCAACGGAGCCCGAATCCTCGCGGGCGGGGAAACGCCTCCCGACGGATGCGACGGCGGCTACTTCGTACGACCCACGATCTTCACCGACGTCGATCCGGCGTCCACCATCGCGCAGGACGAAATCTTCGGCCCTGTCCTGTCCATTATTGGCTACCGGGACGAAGCCGAGGCCATCGAGATCGCGAACGGCACACGGTACGGACTCGGTGGGTCGGTCTGGGCACACGACACGGACCACGCCGTACGGGTCGCCCGGCGCATCCGCACCGGACAGGTCGACGTCAACGGCGGCTCCTTCAACCCCGCCGCCCCCTTCGGAGGGTTCAAGCACTCCGGCTACGGCCGCGAACTCGGCGTGCACGGCATGGCCGAGTACCTCGAACCGCAGTCGCTCCAACTTCCCGCGGACGCAGGCCGCGACTGAAGAACCAGGTCAGCCACGTGAGTCAGTGAGGACAGGAGGAATCCAGGTGGACCACTACCTCAGGGCACTCTTCGCCCCGAAAAGCATCGCGATCATTGGTGTCTCCGCAACATCGACGCGGAGTGGGAACGAGTTCTTCGACAAGGTACGCGGATACGGCTTCGAAGGCCGCGTGTACGCCGTGGGGCGCAACGGCGGCACGGTCGCCGGCGAGCCGATCTACCCCTCGGTGAAGGACCTTCCCGAGGTGCCCGATCTCGTCTTCGGCGCCGTCGGAATGCAGGCGACGCCGCAGGCGCCATGACCGAGGCCGCGGCCGCGGGGGTCAAGGTCGGCATCGTGTTCACGGCGGGCTTCGCCGAGATGAGCGACGACGGTGCCAGGATCCAGCAGGACATGGTCGCCCGGTGCAACGAACTGGGCATGCGCGTCGTCGGTCCGAACTGCATGGGTGTGTTCAGCACCGGCAGCGCTCATACGTAGTTGCAGGCCAATTGGCTGCGCCAAGCGAACGCCAGTCGCGCCGAGCCTGGCCTCATGGACAATCCGATCTCCGCCCAGGTGATCAAGCGATGAGAAATCGGATCCTCGGTGGACCTCGTCAGACCCGTCGCCAGCCGCGGCCTCACACCACCACACCGTCACCTCTCAGCCACGTGCGCGACCGAAGGAGTTCATCGCATGCTGTTCAAGACCCAGGACACCCCACCCGTTCACCCGACCAGGCTGCGAGCCGCCGTACGCGGCGCCGCCGGGATCGCCGTCGCACTCACGCTGAGCGCCTGCGGCTCCAGCGCCACCAGCAGCCCCTCCGCCTCCGGCGCCGCCTCGGGTGGTTCCACCGCCGGCGCCTCCGCCAACGGCAACATCTCACCCGCCGATCCCTCCAAGGCCGGCAAGGCCGCCGAGTTGCTCCCGCAGAAGTACAAGGACAAGGGCAAGCTGGTGATCGGCCTGGACGCCTCCACCCCTCCCGGCGAGTACATCGACAAGGACGGCAAGACGATCCTGGGCTACCAGGCGGACCTCATCAAGGGCATCGGCCAGAAGCTCGGCATCACCCTGGAACTGGAGAACGCCGGCTTCGACACCATCATCCCCGGCCTCGCCTCCGGCCGGATCGACGTGGGCCAGGCCGGCATGTACGCCAAAAAGGAACGCCTGGAGAAGGCCGACTTCGTCTCCTACGCCAAGATCGGCTCCACCCTCTTCACCAGCAACAAGTCCTCCAAGAGCTACGACGGGCTGGACAGCCTCTGCGGTGCCGGCGTCGCAGTCCAGCTCGGCACCACTCTGCAGACCATGCTGGAGGACCAGTCCAAGAAGTGCACAGCCGACGGCAAACCCGCCGTCAAGGTCCTCACCTTCGGCAACGGCAGCGAAGAGACCCTCGCCGTCGGCAGCGGCCGCGCCGACGTCGGCTTCGACAGCCAGGAGACCATCAACTACCTGATCAAGCAGACCAATGGCCAGTTCAAGCTCACCGGCTCCACCATCGCCGCCAACATCCCCAGCAGCATCGCCGTTCCGAAGGGCTCCGGCCTGGACAAGGCCATCCAGAAGGCCCTGGAGGAGATGATGGCCGACGGCTCCTACGCCAAGATCTTCGACGACTGGGGCGTCTCACCCATCATGATCAAGCAGCCGGCCATCAACGACACGGGATCCGCCAGCTGATCCGGGACCAACGCAGCTGACTCACGCTGACTGAACAGGAGTAGAAGATGCCGGAAGGAGCCGGGACCATGATGGATCCCCAGGAGAAGACCCGGCCTGTCGCCGGGCCCACCTTCATCGATGAGAAGCCGGTCCCGGTTCCCCGCCCCGGGCGGTGGGTGGCGGTGGTGGTGCTCACCCTCATCGCCGCCTGGGGCGTGTACACGCTGGGATTCGAGAAGATCCAGCGCGGCGATCTGATGCAGACCCGCTTCGGCTGGGAGGTGGTGGGCCAGTACTTCCTGTCCCCGAACATCTTCAACGGCCTGCTCATGACCCTGGAGCTCACCGTGGCCGCCATGGCCATCGGCATCATCGGCGGTGTCATCCTCGCCGTCATGCGCCTCTCCAGCAACGTGATGCTCTCCGGCGCCAGCGCCCTCTACATCTGGTTTTTCCGCGGAACCCCCGTGCTGGTCCAGCTCCTGTTCTGGTACAACCTCAGCTACATGTTCCCGCAGATCGCCATCGGTATCCCGTTCGGCCCGGTCTTCGTCTCCCTGGACGCCAACACCTTCATCACCCCGTTCCTGGCGGCCCTGCTCGGCCTGGGCCTCCACGAGGCCGCGTACATGTGCGAGATCGTCCGGGCCGGCATCCTCTCCGTGGACGAAGGCCAGGAGGAAGCCGCCCAGTCCCTGGGCATGACGCGCCGTCGCGCCATGTTCCGCATCATCCTGCCCCAGGCCATGAAGGTCATCATCCCGCCCACCGGCAGCCAGACCATCGGCATGCTCAAGATGTCCTCCCTGGCCAGCGTCATCACTGTCGTCGAACTCCTGCACTCCGTCCAGCTGATCTACGCCTCCACCTACGACACCATCCCGCTGCTGATCGTCGCGAGCCTCTGGTATCTGGTGGTCACGTCCATCCTGACCGTGGGTCAGTACTACGTGGAACGCCGCTACTCGCGCGGCTCCGTGCGGAATCAACCCCTCACCCCGCTCCAGCGGCTCCGCCGGATGCTCGGCGACTTCCACCCCGGCATGCACCGGCTCCCGCCGAAGGCCTGAGAGAGGGCCCCATGATGTTCCGCACGCACACTGCCACAGCCCCCTCCACAGAGCGCCACGACGGCCCCATGGTCAAAGCCGCCGGCGTCTACAAGCGGTACGGCCCCCTGGAGATCATCCGCGGCGTCGATTTCGAAGTGCAGCGCGGCGAGGTCTCCGTGATCATCGGACCCTCCGGCTCCGGCAAGACCACCTTCCTGCGCTGTATCAACCACCTGGAGAAGATCAACGCCGGCCGCATCTATGTGGATGGCAAGATCGTCGGCTACCGGGAGGTGGACGGGCGCCTCCACGAACTCCGCGACGCCGAGGTCTGCCGCAATCGCGAGCAGATCGGCATGGTGTTCCAGAACTTCAACCTGTTCCCGCACAAGAACGTCCTGGAGAACATCATCGAAGCGCCCCGCGGCGTCCGGAAAGTCCCGGCGGCGCAGGCGAAGGCCCGCGCCTACGAGCTGCTGGAACGGGTGGGCCTCAGCGACAAGGTGTGGGCGTACCCGGCCCAGCTCTCCGGCGGCCAGAAGCAGCGCATCGCCATCGCCCGGGCCCTCGCCATGGACCCCAAGCTGATGCTCTTCGACGAGCCCACCTCCGCCCTGGACCCTGAACTGGTGGGCGAGGTCCTCTCCGTCATGAAACAGCTGGCCCGGGACGGCATGACCATGGTGGTGGTCACCCATGAGATGGGCTTCGCCCAGGACGTCGCGGACACGGTGACGTTCATGAGCGATGGGAAAGTCGTGGAACAAGGCCCGGCGTCCGAGGTCCTGTCCAACCCCAAGGAAGAACGCACCAGGGCGTTCCTGGCCCGCGCGATGAGTGAGAGAAGGGCATCAGCGTGAAACTCAGCGCAGCCGTGGCGAAGGCCTTCGCCGACCACGGCGTGGACACGATCTTCGGGCTGATGGGGGAGGGGAACCTCCTGATCATCGACCACTTCGTCCACGAGCTCGGCCTGAACTACGTGGCCACGGCGAACGAATTCGGAGCCGTCACCATGGCGAACGGCTACGCCCAGGCCGGCGGGGGAGTCGGCGTCGCCACCGTCACCCAGGGCCCAGGTCTGACCAACACCATCACCGCCCTCCGCGACGCCGTCAGCGCCGGGACGCCCCTGGTCCTCCTCGCCGGCGACACCCGGGACGCGGAGAACAAGCAGTACATCGAACAGGCGGAGTACATCGCGCCCACCGGCGCCGGCTTCATCGCCGTCGAATCCCGCCACTCCGTGCTCCACGACGTCGCGAACGCGCTCCACCGTGCGCGCCGTGAGCGGCGCCCCATCGTCCTCAATATCCCGGTGGAGATCCAGCACGACGACGTCCTGTACCGCATACCGGAAGGCGCGGCCGAGGTGCCACCCGCCGTCCTCGACGAGGATGAGATGGACGTGGCACTCGGCATCATCAGCGCCGCCAGCCGACCGCTCATCCTGGCCGGCCACGGCGCGGTGCTCAGCGGCGCCGGGGACAGCATCCTCGCGCTCGCGGACCGCATCGGCGCACCCGTCGCGACCACCCTCCGCGCCAAGGAACTGTTCCGCGGAGACCCTCGCTCCATCGGCATCTGCGGCGGCCTCGCCAGCCCCGAAGGCTCCACGGTCATCGACCGCGCGGACTGCATCATCGCCCTCGGCGCGAGCCTGTCCAAGCTCACCACCGAGCGCGGCGCGCTCTTCCGCGGCAAGGCCGTCATCGAATGCGACGCCGACCCGGCCCGCCTCGGCGCGAACCTGGACGTCGACGCCGTGATCGCCGGTGACGCCGCGGACGTGGCCCAGGCGATTGTGGGCTTCCTCGACCTCGCCGAGATCGCCCCCACCCGCTTCCACGAAGAGGCCGCCGGCCTCCTTGCCGGACTCCGCAACGACGGATACCGCGACAGCAGTGGCGACGGCGTCGTCGACCTCCGCACCGCCCTGTCCGTCATCGACGAAGCGGTGCCTGTGGACCGCACGCTCGCCGTGGATGTGGGGCGGTTCATGGAGGAGACCGTCCGTCGGGTCCACGCGCCCGACGCCCGCTCCTACATCTACGGCGCCAGCTACGGTGCCGTGGGCATCGGCATGGGAACCGCCATCGGTGCGAGCTTCGCCCGTCCCGAGCGGCCCGCGCTGCTCATCTGCGGCGACGGTGGCTTCATGATGACCGGGCTCACCGAGTTCAACACGGCCGTCCGCTACGGCAGGGACCTGATCTGCGTGGTCCTCAACGACGGCTGCTACGGCGCGGAGGAGGTCCAGTTCCGGGACCTGGGGAAGAACCGGGACCTGACCCTCTTCGACTGGCCCGGCTTCGAAGGCGTGGCGACGGCGCTAGGCGGCACCGGCGTCACCGTCACCACCCTGCACGAGCTGCACGGCATCAAGAGCGCCATCGCCGAACGGAGCGGTCCACTGCTCATTGACATCCGGATCAGCCCGGACGGGATGATCTGAATGTGGGCGATGCGCTTGGTGGCGCCGCAACGCTTCGCGCCGTACGACGCACCGGAGCCCGACCAGGCGGATCTCGGGCCCGGTGACGTGCTGCTCCGGACTCTTGTGGGCGGGATCTGCGGGAGCGATCTTCAGTTCTTCCGAGGTATGCGACAGATCGACGCCCCACAGCACACCCATCTCCCCGGCCCGGCGGGATTCCCCGGGCACGAGGTGGTGGGAGTGGTGGTCGCCTCCGAACACCAGGACGTGCGCCCCGGCGAGACCGTGGTCGGCTGGGCGACCAACTACGACGCGATCGCCGAGTACGTCGTCACCCGCGGCGAGGGCCTGACGGGTTTCGACGGGAGCCTGGCGGCCGAGGAGGCCATCATGCTGCAGCCCCTCGCGTGCGTGCTCGCCGCGGTGGACCGGCTGGGCGCCGTCACGGGCCGCTCCGCCGCAGTCATGGGCCAGGGACCGATCGGGGTCCTGTTCAGCCACGTGCTCAAGACCGCCGGAGCGGCGCGGGTCATCGGCGTGGACCGGGTGGACCGCCGGGACGCCGCCGCCGACTTCGGGGTCGATGAGATGGAGTGGGCGTCCGCCGACCGGTGGGCCCGCGCCCTCACCGAGGAGGAGCGCCCGGACATCGTGGTCGAGGCGATCGGGCACCAGACCGCCACCCTCAACGACGCCGTCGAGGCGGTGGCTCACGGCGGGCAGATCTACTACTTCGGCATCCCCGACGAGCAGATCTACCCGCTCAACATGGACCGCTTCCTCGCCAAGGACCTCACCCTGCGCTCCGGCCTCACGCGAGACCGCCGCCGCTGGCTCGCCGCAGCCGGCGAATACCTCGCCCGGCACCCGCGGCTGGCCTCCGCCTACGTCACCGACGTCGTCGGGCCGGACGACATCAACGGCGCCTACGAACGAGCCGTCAACCCGAGACCCGGCCAGCTCAAGATCGTCTTCACCGCGCCGGCACCCGCACCGGCCGCCTGAACACCACCGAACCAGTAGGGAAAACCCACATGCGTGTCATCGACCTTGAAACCGTGCTCCCCGGTGGAGACGGGGAGCACCCGGGAACCGGGCAGAGGGGCCCCGCCGGACCGGACCGCCTGCCGAACCCGCAGGGGTACGGCTGGTCCAACTACGACACCGTCTTCACTCGCTCGGACACCCCGGACGCACCGGCCGTGAACGCCGTGAGTGACACCCGCCCGCCGGCCGAACGGGCCGCTGATCTGGTGAAACTCATGGACCAGGCCGGCGTGGTCAAGAGCGTGGTGGCGGCGGCGTCCAACGCGGTCACCGCCGAAGTGGTCCAGGCGTTCCCGAACCGGTTCATCGGCTTCGCCCACCTGAGCCCCTACGACGGCATGCGGGCAGTCCGCGAGCTCGAGCGGCTGGTCCGCGAGGAGGGCATCGGCGGCCTCTCCGTGGCGGCCCTGTACGACGTCGTCTCGCCGAGCGACCGCCGGTACTACCCCCTGTATGCGAAGGCCGTGGAACTAGGGATCCCGGTGCGCATCTACACCTCCATGCCCTACGCCAACGACCGGCCCTACGACCTGGCCCACCCCCGTCACCTCGACACGATCGCCATGGACTTCCCCGAGCTGACCATCATCGCGGGCCTCAGCGGCTGGCCGTGGATCAACGACATGGTGGGCCTGCTGCGTCGCCACCCGAACCTGTTCTGCGACACCGCCGCGCACCGGCCCAAGTACCTCGGCCAGCCCGGGTCCGGCTGGGAGCAGTTCATGCAATTCGGCAACACCCTGATCCAGGACAAGGTCATGGTGGGGCTGTCCTGGGGCCTGCTCGGCATGTCCATGGAGGACATCATCGACGAATACCTGGCGCTGCCCCTCAAGGAGTCGGTCAAAGAGAAGTGGCTGTACAGCAACGCCTGCCGGGTGCTGGGGACCGAATGACCGCCACCGTGGATTTCGAGAAGGATGCCGCTGCGAAGATCACCCGCGGCATCACCGGGCTGCTGCGGCCGAAGACCATCGCCGTGATCGGCGCCTCGCCGGAGCGTCACACCCTGGGCAACCAGGTGCTGCGGAACCTCCGCACCTTCGGCTTCGCGGGCATGGTCATCCCCGTGCATCCGCGCGCCGACGTGCTCGAGGGGTATCCGGCGGTGCCGACTGTCGCGCAGCTGCCCAACGACGTCGACGTCGCGGTGGTCAGTGTGCGCGCCTCCCGCGCCGCGGGGGTGCTCCGCGAGCTTGCGGCCCGCGGCTGTCCCGCCGCCGTGCTGCCGGCCGCCGGGTTCTCCGAGGAGGAGCTCGCCGGGCTGCGGTCGGTCCTGGAGGAGCTGCAGATCGTGGTCAACGGCCCCAATTGCCTCGGCACGCTGAGCGCCGCCGACGCCGCCCCACTGTGGACCGCCCACATCCGGGGCGACTTCCACACCGGGAACGTCGCCCTCGTGACACAGTCCGGATCCGCTGCGATCTCGGTGACCACCACCTCGGACCTCGGGTTCTCCCGCGTGATCTCCAGCGGGAACGAGCTCTCCCTGTCCGCCGCCGACTACCTCTCCTGGCTGGCGGACGACGACGAGACGGCGGCCGTGGGCCTGGTGCTCGAGTCGCTGAAGGAGCCGGAGAAGTTCCGGGCGGCGGTGCGGCGGGTGCAGGCCGCGGGCAAGCGGATCGTGGCCGTCAAGGTCGGGCGCACGTCGGCCGGCGGCCGGGCGACCCAGGCGCACACCGGCGCCCTGGTCACCGGGTACGACGCGTACCGGGCCCTCTTCCGGCAGCTCGGTGTGCCGCTGGTCCGCGACTACGACGAACTGGTGACCACCCTGCAGCTGTACTCGGGCCTCGGCTCGCGGCCCGTGGGCGGCAACCGGCTCGCGGTCATGTCCATCTCGGGCGGGCAGAGCGCGCTCGCGTGCGACATCGCCACCGAGGTGGGCGCGACGATCGCCGATTTCGCCCCGGCCACCGTGGAGCGCGTCAGGGCCGCGCTTCCGGGGACCACCGGGGAGAACCCCGTCGACATCGGCGCCAGCATCGACGAGGAGGCCCGCCGGACGGCGCTGGCGGTCGAAGCGGTCGGTGAGGACCCCGCCGTCGACGCCATCGTCGTCGTGCAGGACGCCCAGGAGAAGCTGCCGCTCACCCCACGGCACGACTATCTGGAGCACATGCGGCAGATCGTGGACGGTGCGAGGCTGTCCGCGAAGCCCGTGGTGCTGGTGTCCAGCACGGCGTCCCCGGTCCATCCGCTCCTCGCGGAACTGACGGCCGGCACGAACGTGACGATCCTGCGTGGCCTGGAACCCGCCCTGGCCGCAACGAACACGCTGGGCACGGTGCCGCGGTCCGCGGCTGAGGACACCGGGCCGACGGTTCCCGCCGCTCTGCTCGCGGAGCTTCGGGAGGAGATCGCCGTGCATCACGGGCCGCTCCCGTACTCGCTCCTCCAGCGGATCGTCTCCGCCTACGGCCTGCCGTACGTCCGGTCCCGGTTGGCGCGGGACGAGGACGAGGCGGTCACGTTCGCGCATGACCTCGGGTTCCCGGTGGTGGTGAAGATCGCGTCGAAGGACGTCCCGCACCGCGTGGACGTCGGCGGCGTGGTGGTCGGCATCGAGGATGAAGATGCGCTGCGTGCGGCGGTCCGCGGGATCCGCGAACGCATGCGGGCGCTCCCGCATGCCGAGGTGGACGGATATGAGGTCCAGGCGGCCGTCACCGGCAGCATCGAAGGGATCCTCGGATTCACGCGGGAGGAGCCGCTGGGCTCCCTGGTTGTTGTCGGATCCGGCGGGTCCCTGGCGGAGCTGGTGGGCGACCGGGCCGTGGACCTGGCGCCCGTGTCGCCGCAGGGTGCCCTCGACATGATCGCCCAGACCCACCTCGGCCGGCTGCTGTCCGGGTACCGCAGGCTCGCCCAGCCGACCGACGTCGGGCCGCTGGCCGAAGTGATCGTGCGCTTCAGCGTGCTGGCCGCGGAGCTGGGCGACCTCATCGTCGAAGCCGACCTCAACCCGGCCTTCATCAGGGAAGGGACCGGCGAGGTCACCCTTGTCGACGCCCTCTTCATCGCCCGCTGACAAGGAAGGATCCTGACCGGATGCCGGAGTACCCGCGGCTGGACCGCCGCATTCCACGGCCGGGTGACCTCAGGCCGTTCCTGGCACTGAGGGGGAGCAAGGGTCTAGATCGTGTGCAGCGGCGGCTGTCCGCCGCGCACACGATCGAGGACCTGCGCCGCATCGCGAAGGTGCGCACCCCGTCCGGGCCGTTCCATTACGTGGACGGCGGGGCTGAGGAGGAGATCAGCATGGACCGGGCGCGGGAGGCGTTCCGCGAGCTGGAATTCCGGCCCGGCATCCTCTGCGATGTGCAAGCCGTGGACATGACCACCACCGTGCTGGGCGGTCCCAGCGCGCTGCCGTTCGGCTTCGGCCCGACGGGCGGCACCCGCATGATGCACGCCGCGGGGGAGCGTGCGGTGCTGCGGGCGGCGTCGCGCGCAGGCATCCCGTACGCGCTCTCGTCCGTGGGCACCACCTCCATCGCGGATCTGGCGGCGGCGGAGCCGGGCGCACGGCGCTGGTTCCAGACATACCTGCTGAAGGACCGCGAACTCTCACTCCGGATGATCGCCGAGGCGAAGGCGCACGGCTACGACGCGCTGATCGTCACGGTGGACGTGCCGGTCTCTGGCAATCGCCTGAGGGACCTGCGGACCGGGATGTCCTATCCACCGCAGCTCACCCTCAAGACATTCCTCGACGCGTCCTACCGGGTCGAGTGGTGGATGAATCTCCTCACCACAGAGCCGTACACCTTCACCTACGAAGAACCGGGCCGGCCGCGGTCCGAGCTGCAGGTGTCCGGGTTCAACGACAACACGACGACGTTCGAGGACCTCGCCTGGGTGCGTGCAGCGTGGGACGGGCCCCTGGTGATCAAGGGGATCCAGACGCTGTCCGACGCCCGCCGCGCCGTCGATGCGGGGGCCGACGGGATCGTGCTGTCCAACCACGGGGGCCGTCAGCTGGACCGTACGGCTCCGCCGCTGCATCTGCTTCCGTGCGTGGTCCGCGACGTCGGGGCGGACACGGAAGTGATGATCGACTCCGGTGTGCGTACCGGGGCAGATGTCGTCGCGGCGATCGCCTCGGGCGCTCGCTTCGTCCTCCTTGGACGGGCCTATCTCTACGGCCTCATGGCCGGTGGCGAGGCCGGCGTGGACCGGGCGGCCCACATCCTCCGCACCGAAGTGGAACGGACCATGCAGCTCCTCGGAGTGACGTCCATCGCCGGACTCGGACCGGAACACGTGCGGCTCTTCAGCCGCCGGGCGCCATTGCCGTTCGATTGACGGAACGTCCACCCTTCACCCTTCCATCACCCTCCTGACCTCCTAGATCACCTTCAGCGTTGCTGCGTACGCGGCGTCGGGGTCCTGGTCGCGGATGGCGAGGTGGAGCGCGTGATGACTGTCGGCGTCGCTGTCCACGAGCTTCAAAGTCCCTGCCACGGTGCGCTGCCGCGCGCCGCACTCGCAGCGCCACCTGCGTGGGATCGTTCGCAGATGGAGGAAGCAACGACCTTAAGTCAGGCCGGCACCGGCGCGGGCTGGATCCGCTTCGCGTCCCAGGCCAGCCACACGCAGGCGGCCGCGAGCAGTACGCCGTGCGCGATCCGCAGCGCGGGCGGACCGAAGAACTGCGGCAGGAACAGCCCGAACCCGACCGCGAACAGGATCGCCGGCACCGTGCGCATCCGGGCTGCGACGAGGATCGCGCCCGCTGCCATGGTCAGCAGCCCGAGCCCGAACATCGTCATCGCGAACGGGTTGTAGCGCACGTCCTCGGCCAGGTCGAGGATGTTCGACTGGTTGGCCATCGCATGCAGGCCGAAGTCCTCGGCGCCGTAGTACGGCAGCGTCAGGCCGGTGCCGATCCAGAACACGATCGCCGCCACGCGGTTGATCGGCAGCAGCGCAATCGCGACCAGGATGAACCCGATCATCGCGCACAGGTGCGCGACGATCCACGCGGTGGAGCCCATGGCGGCGGCGGCACCCGAGGTGGTGGACTCGTCCTCCCATGGGCGGAGGGCGGGGTAGAGCAGGAACAGTATGCCTGCGACGGACAGCGGGATCCTCATGGTTCGCTCCTCAGGCTGGCGAGATACATCTGGATGAGCTGGTCGTAGGTGTCGTCGAGGTCTTCCGGCAGGCCGAAGCCGCCCGCGGATTCGATGGACGCGAAGCCGTGCACGAGCACCCGCAGGCGCCGGGTCGCGTGCACGGCCGCCGAGCCCTCGAGTCCGTAGCCGCGCAGCGTGGCGTACATGACGCCGACGAGCTTCGCGCCGGCCGCCTCCTGGATCGGGTCGTGCAGCGGGTCCATCGGCAGCGCGGCGTACCGCTTCGGGTGCGCGGCGACGTACGCGCGGTAGGCGTGCATCAACTCAGTGACCGCCTCGTTGCCACTGGTGCCCAAGACGGTCGTCGTGAACCGGTCGGTCATATCCTCCAGCACCCGCACTCCGACGAGCGTCTTCAGTTCGCCGAGGCTCGCCACGTGCTTGTAGAGCGACGGCGTGGCGACCCCGCAGCCGTGCGCCACGGCGGCGAGCGTGAGGCCGTCCGGCCCGCGCTCGTCCACGATGCCGAGCGCCACATCGACCACGGCAGCCGGCGTCAGCGACCTCTTAGTAACCATAGCCCAGAGGCTATTGCCATTAGCCAACGACGTCAATCGGCACCGGAGCCGGCGAGTGGATGATTCAGACCGCCCTTTCACGTCCCAACCCGAGGCCGATCCACAGGTCTTGAGCATTGCTCGATGTGGCCCAGGCAGCAGCCTGACCGGTTCGACCGGTCAGGCTGCCGCCCAGTGACCTCATCGCGCCTCATTCAGCGGAGGCTTCACGGGGCTTGGCTGCTGCCTGATCGAGTAGTCGCTGGCGAACGGTTAGTTGTTGCGGGTCAGGAGGTTGATGACGTTTCGCTGATCAGCGGATCTCGTTGCCGGGGTGCTCGCTGTCGTAGGTCTCACGGGCGCGGGCGATATGGGCCCGGTGTTCCAGTGACCAGTCGGCGAGCGCCTTGACAAGGTGGGTCAGGCTCGCGCCCGTCTCGGTGAGCCGGTAGTCGACCTGAGCCGGCACGGTCGGGTACACGGTCCGCAGGACCAGGCCGTCTCGCTCCAGCCGGCGCACCGTAAGGGTCAGCATGCGCTGGGAGATCCCGTCGATGGCGCGCTGTAGTTGCCGGAAGCGCCGCGGGCCGTTGGCGAGCTCGACGATGACGAGGACCGACCATTTGTCACCGACCCGGTCGAGGACGTCGCGGATTCCGCAGTCGGGGTGGTCCTGCTGTCCGCAGGGTTCGAGTTCAGCGGGTCCAGCGGTTACCTCGGTGTGCGTCACTGACACGAAACTGCCTCCTTGTGGGCCGGCCTCGGCTGGTTGAAGATCTCACCGTAGTTACTGAAGAGAACCACGGTAGGAGACAGAACCGAAATGATCATGGTGACTGGCGCGAACGGACAGCTCGCCTCTCTCACGCTTCAGGAGCTGGCCGGACGCCGCGTGCCCGCCCTGGGCGGCACTCGATCACCTGCGGAAGGGCAGCGGCGACTCGACTTCGACGACCCCACGAGCCTCGACCTCACCGGTGTTACGACGCTGGTCCTCGTCTCGGCGGGGTACGCCGAGGACGACCAGGTCATTACCCGGCACCGGGCAGCTCTGGACGCTGCGGTGCGCGATGGCGTGAGCCACGTGGTGTACACCAGCCTGACCGTCGACGGTGACCATCTCGGCTTCGCCCTCGCGCACCGGGCCACCGAGCAGCTGATCAAGGCCAGTGGACTCGGATGGACGGTCCTGCGCAACGGGCTCTATGCCGAACTCTTCGGGGCGCTGCTGACCTGGACCGCCGACGGCGTGGAATCCGCGTTCGGCGACGGGGCGCTCGCCGCTGTGGCGCGGGCGGACCTGGCCGCCGTCGCAGCCGTCGTGGCCAGCAATCCGACCGCGCACGCCGGCAAGACCTATGACCTGGTCGGCGAACCGATCACCGCCGTCGGCATCGCCGAATCCCTCGGAGTCGCGCACCGGACCATTGGGCTCGGGAAGTACCGGGCCCGACTCCTCGCTGACGACACGCTACTGCCGTTCCAGCCGCCGATGCTCGCCTCGATCGCAACCAGTGTCCGCCACGGGTTCCTCAGCACCACCAGCCCCGACCTCGCCCAACTCCTCGGCCGACCACTCACCGACCCGCTCACCGTCGCAACGGACACCGCGGCCGCGATGCGCCCCGACGCCAGCTGACACGGATGGTTTACCGCAATGCGCCACTGTCCGTCGAAGGCCGCCGTCGCCTGATCGAACGCTGCCGCACCCCGCCGATCGCGCATGTCGCCGCCGAGATGGGTATCTCCCGGGCGTGCGCCTCGAAGTGGGTCAACCGCTATCGCCAACACGGGGACCTCGGATTGCTCGACCGATCCTCGACTCCATCCCGCCAGCCGACCGCAATCAACGCAGACGTCGTGGCGCAGATCGAAGCCCTGCGACGCAGGAACAAGTGGTCCGCCTCCCGAATCGCCTTTGAGCTTCAAGGAGACGGCTGGCAGATCAGCCGCCGCACCGTCTCGAGGAGGTACCTGCACACGCTCGGGCTGAACCATCGCCGGTTCCTCGACCCGAACGGAGAATCCAACCGCGAGCCACGGCGGATCACGGCCCGCCGGCCCGGACACATGGTCCACATCGACGTGAAGAAGGTCGGGCGGATCCCGGACGGCGGCGGTTGGCGAGCCCATGGCCGAGGGAGCGATCAAGCCAAGGCTGCCGAGCGTCGGAAGCGGAAGGGCCAGCGAGCCGGATACGCCTACCTGCACTCGTCCGTCGATGGGTACAGCCGACTCGCCTACACCGAATCGCTGAGCGATGAGAAGGCCGGCACCGCTGTTGCGAGTGCTGCCAGCAGCAACGCCGCCCGGCTCGAACTCAGCCTCGCGGCCATCGACCTTCTGGCCTGGACCCGCGTCCTGCTGCTGGACGGCGAGCTGGCTACCGCCGAACCCAAGAAACTCCGCTACCGGATCCTGCACGTCGCTGCCCGTCTCACCCGCGGCGGCCGTCGCCTCCACCTGCGGATCGCAGCAACCTGGCCCTGGCGACACCAACTCACCGCCGCCTTCCACCGTCTGGCCGCCCTACCCCGCCCCGCCAACTGACCGGCCGACCCGGCCACCTACGACACGAAAGACCTTGGAGAACCCGACCACCGCGCCGGGTCCCCACCATGCCCACCGTCCAATGCCGCCTTGATCGACCCCACAGCGTCACCTCGTCACCCCAAGCGAAACAGCGAGGTTAGTAGAAGTTCCCCGTGCCACAACCGCGCCAGAACGGACGGGGACTCACGGGGAACTGCGGCTGCCGACGGAGGTCACAGCCAGCAGACGCCAAAGTCGGCATCCTGCAGGTCAGACCCCAACTCGCCCCACCTCGCTCCTAAAGCCGTGATGCCCGACATGGCGTGCAGGTACGTTCAGTGCAGAGGGGGTTCCGCCATGGGAGATGTGGCGCTGATCGGGCGACGTAACCCGGACCGATCCGCACACGATGCGTACCAGACGCACCAGAACGGGCGGGGCATCACGTTCACGCGCTGAAATTGTCCGAGATTCTCACGCGGGACACTAGGAGACGGCAGTGGATTATGAAGTAATTGGAAATTTGATTGACAGTTCCGAACATGAGGCGATCGCCCTGGAGAGAGTGGCTAGGGCTGCCGGTCGGACCAACTGGTTCAGTTGTCGAATTTCCGTGGATTTCTCGGAATTGACCAGGAGATTTCTCCCGGGTAGCTGTGTAAGTGTCTACCTGGACGGTCGGATTGCGTGGCATAGGTACGATGAATCCGTACGCGAGTCCATCATCAGGATTGCGGCGGAAGAACATGACTGTGTCGTTGGGGTGCGCGGGGTGGATCAATTTTCCATCGAAGTCGATTTCATCGGGGGTCCGGCGGAACTTGACGTGTACGAACAGACGTTGGGCAATTTGTCGAAGGTCTATTACGGGTCATTTCCCGGGCGTGATGACGATGGCCTAAATGCAGTTACGCTGATCGTTCCGGATGCGGACGGAATCAGGCGAGATCATCCGTATTAGCCCCATCTTCGACATCGGCCGGACAAGTCCTAGAGCCACGGATCAGAAGCTGTCCGTGCCCGATCCGTGCCCGACAGGTCGGGGAACCACGGTCAACTACGGGCGCGAAGGCGAGCTCCGGGGTTCCCCGTGGCGCCCATTCCCGCTGGTCAGCTCGCTGATGGGGGCACAAGGCCCGGTGATTCCCAAGCTGAGAGCGCGAGTTCGATTCTCGTCACTCTCGGACACGACCACACCGCCCGCTCACGGGGTCACACCTCAGCGAGGCCAAGTTGATGCAACATGCCGAGTTCGTCGCTGCTGCCCCAACGTTCGACGAGTTTGCCGTCGCTGTCGAAGCGGCTGATCTGCATGCCTCGGTAGCTCACGTTCTTGCCGGTCGCCGGTTGCCCCATCAGCGGCCCCAGCTGCGTCCCGGTGATGGTGTAGGCGAAAGCCAACTCGTCGTCGGTAGCCACCAGATGCTCCACCTCGACGTGCAAGTCGGGAAAGGCTGCTCGCAACTCGCCGAACATGGCCTTGAATCCTTCGGGGCCTGGCGCCTGTCCTGGGGCGGGATCATGGTCGATCGAATTGGGTGCGACGATCTCGTCGAGGGCATCGAGGTTGCCGGTGACGACGGCCTCTGCGAAAGCAGTCTGTGCGGCGATGTTTGTTTGCTGAGACATAGGCACTCCTGGGGCGTGTGTCGCCACCGGCCTGTCCGTCGGCTGTGAAGTCCACACGCCTACGCCGTATTGCGACCGTACACCGCCCATACGCCCCCGGCATGTCTAGCGGCAAGCCTCCGGAGCAGCCGCTCTTCATCGAAGGCTTGGTCTGCATGCGTGGGAAGGAAGCGCAAGATCCGCAAGGAGGGTAGGGCCTGTCCGACGGGTCGCGTCACCGACCCCGTAGCCGACAGCACTGTCACCTGAATGGCGCAGCATCGGGTGGCGGTCCAGCCGCGGCTGGGAGAGACATCTGGGCCACCACCCGTACACCGATCCTTACGCCGGACCGGGACCCGCGCACCTGGGCCAGCCAGATGCGCCCATGCCTGCCCTCTGGCGGCCCAGACCCTCCCGTGGTCGGCCGAGCCCATGCCCGGCTGGGAGGCATAGAGGCAGCTCCACTCTCACTACCGGTGACCTGTCGCAGCGAAGGCTGAGCGTTCTCACCGAAGATTGAGCGCTGATCTGCCGCGAGCGGAAGGCCAGGGGAGCGGGCGTACACCGGAGATATGGCGGCACGCAGTGGACCTGATTCACGGTGCCGTGCGCCGACCCGCTTCGCCGTCTCGCCGTTGCACGAGGTCGTCGCGACGCTGCTGCCCCGGGGTCTACAGCCGGCCCTCGATGCCGATCCATGGGTTGCTCGCGCACGGTGCGCGCTACGTCGGGCCCGGTTGCCGTTGTTGTCGGAACTAGCGCTCGGCGGGCAGGGATACGTGCCCGACTTCCTCAGCCCGTTTCCTACCGGCCCCTCACCGATCATCGAGGAGGAGTTGGAGCGGGTCCGGCGCACCCCGCCCGGACGCGTCCTAGACGAATTGGAGGCGTTGCGCGTCAGGCGGCCGCTGAACGGCCTCGCTGGTTCCGAGTTGCCAGAGGTGGTGCGGCGGGCCATGGCACACGGCGGTGCTCGGGCGGCCAGGCAGGCAGCGGACGAGTACGACGCTATCGGGAGCTGGCCTTCGCCCCACACTGGGAAGCCGCCGGTGCCGTACTTGACGCGGAGGTTGACCGATGCGCTGGCGTGCTGGCCCGAAAGGATGCGGCGGGAGCCGCTGACGCTGCCGCTGGAGGCGATCGAGCTGGACGCCTTCCGTCGGCGGTGCGGTGACGACACGTTCTGGTGTGAGCTGCTGCTCGGCGGCTGCGGCGGCCAGCTGACGACCAAGCTCTACACCGACCTTCTCTGAACTAAGAGGCCGGCCGATCGCGTGAGCCAGCTGCTGCCACGTGAAGCCCTTGGCCAGTCTGCTGGAGACGATCGCAGTCGTTGCCTCGTCGCGATTCATGCCCGGTCGGTGGTCGCTCGGCGCCGGTTGTGCACCGCCGTGCGCCGCGTCTTTCCCCGCGTCGTTCATCGCTTCGAGACCTTCCTGTCCAAGGGTCCGGTAGGTGTCGGGCCGCGAACGGCCGGCCAGGCTGCCGAGGGAGCTTTCCGGCCGGTCGCCGCTTGGGACTGGTGTTCAGACGAGCGCCCGTGCGGGAGCGGGCAGGTAGGGAGTGATGTTGCGCCAGGCGCGCTCGATGTATTCCTCCTTCTCGCCGACCGGGGCGACATAGTGCAGTGCACCGTCGGCGGCCTCGTTGCCCTCAAGGCGGGCGATGATCCAGGCGGCGAGGTAGTGCGAGGCCAGGCATCCGCCGGCGGTGGCGATGTTGTCCTTGGCGTAGAAGGGCTGGTTGAGCACCTCGACGCCGGCGGCGATGACCCACGGCTTGGTGGTCAGGTCGGTGCAGGCGGGGATGTCGTCGAGCAGGCCGAGCTTGGCCAGCACGAGCGCGCCGGAGCACTGCGCCGCGATGAGCTGGCGCGAGGGGTCCAGGTTGCGCAGGATGTTCATGATCGCCGGGTCTTCGACGACCTCGCGGGTGGCGATGCCACTGCCGACAATGACGGCGTCAGCGGCGCACGCCTCCTCAAGAGTGGACATCTGCTCGATGACCACCCCGTTCATCGACGTCACCTTGGGACTGGGGGTGGCGATGGTGACGCGCCAGTCGTCGGTCTTGATGCGGTTGAGCACACCGAGCGCGATCAGGGAGTCGAGCTCGTTGTAGCCCTCGAAGGTGAGGATGGCGATGTGCACGGCGGCTGTCCTTCCGGGTGGGCGGGTCTTGACGGTAAGGAGCCGCGAACAGGACAGTCAAAGAATTGCTACGACCTGCTGCGCATGTTCGGACGCAAGGGGCGCCCGACTCCGCTAGGTGCAGCGTTCGCAGAGTATCGGCGGGTCGCCGGGACCGAGCACCTGCTGCGGGTGGTCGACCCGGTCGACGACACCTACCGTCGGCAGATGAACCCGCAGCTCACCGTGGAGGACTCCCGCCACAAGCTGGCCCGGGACGTGTGCCACGGCAAGCGCGGCACCATCCACCAGGCGTACCGCGACGGCATGGAGGACCAGCTCGGCGCGCTCGGCCTGGTCCTCAACGCCATCGTGCTCTGGACTAACCGGTACATCGATGCCGCCGTCGCCCAGCTTCGGGCCGAGGGCCACGAGATCCGCGAGGAGGACATCGCCCGGCTCTCCCCGCTCAAGCACAAGAACCTGAACCTGCTCGGCCGCTACAGCTTCACCGCTTCTACCCCGGCAGCCTGCGCCCTGCGTCCGCTGCGCGACCCGGAGGCGCCGGAGCTGGACGAGGACGACGACGGGGGCGACCAGGACTAGAGGTAGTCGGCCAGGGTGGTGACGAGCTTGTGGAGCATCGCCGACGTGGGCGAGGGCGGCCCGGCCGGTCTCAGGCCGGGAGGGCTTTGCGTGCCCATGTGATGGCGTCGTAGAGGGCTTTCGGGTCGTCTGCGTGCATCCGGATCACGGTGACGTGATGGGGTGCGCCGAGGAACTTCGGTGCGTTGACCGGTTCGGTCAGGTGCAGGGTGAGGGAGGTCTGTGAGCCGATGGCGAGGTTGAGTTCGCCGTCCTTCTTCTCGTGGGTGAACAGCGTCTCGCGCCGGATGGAGGCGATCTGGTCGAGGGGCACGAGGACGTCGGCGTGGGCTCCCTGTACCAGGCGCTGGAGAACGGCGACCTGGACGCAGCCGCCGGGATGATCACGGAGAACTTCATCGCCAACGTTCCCAGCACCCCCGAGCCCCTCGTCGGGCGCGAGACCTGGCTCCTGGGCGCCCAGGGGATGAAGGAGGCGTTCCCCGACCTCAAGATCAACGTCCTGGACATCTTCGGGACGGGGGACAAGGTGACCGTACTGGTCCACTTCGAAGGGAGGCACCAGGGCGCGTTCCAGCAGTTCGAGGCCACCGGCAAGCAGGTCAGCTTCCGCAGCATCGAGGTCTACCGCATGGAGGGCGACAAGATCGCCGAGGAGTGGGTCGCTCCCGACCTGCTCAGCCTCATGCAGCAGATCTCGCTCGCCCCTGCCGGCCACTGACGCCAACCATCCATCGCGGCCCAGGAGCACGAAGATGAACCCGCTGCTCTGGCATTGGATGCTCCACGGCCTGAGACTCCGTCCGACAGAGCCGCAGCGGCCCCTTCCTCCACGCGAAGGGGCTCCGCCGCCTGTCGGCAAACGAATAACGACAGGCGCCACGGGTGTCCAATGAACCCGGACTTTCGGCATGGGCTGAGGTGAGGGTGGTGGCCAGCTCGCTCCATGCCTGGCCGGTACGGAACCAGTCCTCTGCCGCGGCCAGCATCCCGGCAGCCCGCTGCCCGGCCGCGACGGCCTCCTCGAAGCGCTCGAGACGTTCCAGGCGGCGGCCACGTTGCGGGTGTGGTCGGTGTGTTGGAACAGTTCGCGGGCGGGTTGCTGGGCGTCGAGGGCTTCCTCGAAGTGCCGCAGTTCCTGGAGTACGCGTCCGAGGTTGTTCCAGGTGTCGGCCTCGCCGTGGATGTTGCCGATAGCCGCCCGGATCGCGCATGTAGCAGCGCAAATCGGCGCGACGGTCGACGGGCGGGGTGAGGAACTCTGCTCCCTTCACGACCGCCGCGTCGTAAAAGCGGTGAATGTCGGCCACCCGCACGTTCAGGAAGCTGGAGGCGGTGCGGGAGTCGTCCGGTGTGCGCAGTACGACGTGGGGCTTGTCATCGGTGGGGCCGCCGCCGGGGTTCAGGATGATCCGGCCGTTGGTGACCTGGCTGATGCAGGGATTCTCGTCCAGCATCACCGTTCCGCCCAGCACGTCGGCGTGGAACGCCCGGGAGCGCGGCACATAGGAGATGGTGAGCAGGTGCGTGAGCCGGGCAGTGGCATCGGGGTGTAGCTCGTCGCTCGTACGGTCCAGTCGGCGCGCGCACGGCTTCGCTCGGGTGCTTGCCGGTGGTCAGCTACGCGTGATGTGGATGTCCGTCAGTGGAGGCGTCATGCGATCCCGTTCCATGTTGCCGTGCTCCTGATCCTGGCCATCGGCGCCCTGATGAGCGGCTGCGCCGGCGACCCGTCCCAGTCGTCGTCGCCGGCGCCCTCGGTCGAGGAAGGTTCCCCGCTCAAGGAACCGGCGCAGATGGTCAGCCACAACGGGCTGCTGAGGGCGGAAATCGCTGTGGAGAGACGGCGGGTGGACCTGGGCGGCCACAAGTCCTGGGCTCTCACCTACAACGGTGGTTACATGCCGCCCACGCTGCGGATCCGGCCGGGGGACAAGCTGGACCTGAAGAATACGCTGAACGAGGTCACCAACCTGCATGTCCACGGACTCCACGTGTCACCGAGCGGCAACGCCGACAACATCTTCATCCGCATCGATCCAGGCCAGACGTTCCACTACTCCTTCCAGTTCCCCAACACCCTGCGAGCCGGCACCTATTGGTACCACCCGCACCCGCACCACACCTCCCTGCTGCCCATGGCGTCAGTGGCCGGCGCTCATACCGCCGTCGACGTGGAGGATCTCGCCGGTGACGAACGGGGCATTCTCCAGGTAGATCACCGCGTCGACGATGTCGCTCACCTCGCCCATCCGGCCGACCGGGTGTAGTACGGCGAGAGCCTGGTGTGTCTCCGCAGGGTGCATGGGGGTCTTGATGGTCCCCGGGGAGACGGCGTTGGTGCGGATGCCACGGGTGGCGTACTCGATGGCAAGGGACTTGGTGGCGGATTGCAGGCCGCCCTTGGTCAGCGAAGCTAGCACCGAGGGGACGTTGGAGTCGGCGTTGTCGACCAGGCTGGTGGTGATGTTGACGATGTGGCCGCCGCCCTGGGCGAGCATGTGCGGGATGGCCAGCTGGGTAATACGGAAGAACCCGGTCAGGTTCACGCCGGTCGCTGAGGCGAAATCGTCCTGGGTGTAGTCGGTGAACGGCTTGGCGACGAAGAGTCCCGCGTTGTTGACCAGGGTGTCGATACGGCCGAATCGTTCGATACCCGCAGCGATCACGCGATCGGCGGTGGCGGAGTCGGCGATGTCGCCCTGCACGGTCACGATACTTGCGTCGTCGGCGGGGGCGATCGAGCGCGAGGTGGCGACGACGGCATATCCGAGTTGTCGGTAGGCATCGACCAGACCGGCGCCGATGCCCTGCGACGCGCCGGTGATGACTGCAACCTTCTGGCCTTGAGAGCTCATGATTACCTTCTCCGAAATGAGATTGAGGTTCTTCGAGTTCTAGGCGACCGATCGCATATCTGGAAATTACGTGCAGGACGGGACGAAGTCAAAGATCAACAGAGCCGGAATGCCCGTTGGTGCCCTTTGCGGTCCGCCTCGCCGGACCATCGAGTCAGGGCCTTGCGCATCTCGTCAGGGTGGGGGAGCGGACGGCGGGTTCACATGCGGCCGATGCTGTGACGCCGAGGGCACCACCCGTCTACTATTCGAGCGAATATGTCCACTCTTGCAGGCATATGAGGGATCGTGTGATGGATGGTATTGCCGATATGGGGGGAACCCCGGGATGGGGCCCCGTCCATCCGCCGAGACGCGATGAACCTGTTTTCGAGGAGCCCTGGCAGGGCCGGGCATTCGCGCTTGCGATCCTCTCCAGCCGCGTTGCGTGCGGTGGTATCAACACGGACGCCTTCCGGCACGCGTTGGAGCGCCTGGACCTAGCCGCCTACCTGGACGACGGCTACTACGGGCGCTGGCTCAACGCCGGGGAGCTGATGCTCACCGACAGCGCCGTCCTGGCGCCGGGCGCGATCAACGCCCGCGCCTTAAACCTGCGTGGTGAACACGTCGAGGAACCGCCCGTCCCGGAGCCCGCCCGGCCCGACTACGCACCGGCCGCCGAGGGTTCGCTGCGCACCGTGGACGCCGCTCCGGTCTTCGCCGTCGGCGAGCGTGTGCGCGCCAAGGACATGTCGCCGCCCGGACACACTCGACTGCCGGGCTACGTGCGGGGCCACACCGGCATCGTCGAGCTCATCCAGCCCGCCGCGGTGCTGCCGGACACCAACGCGCACTTCCTGGGCGAGAATCCGCAGCACGTCTACTCGGTACGGTTCGACTCGCACGAGCTGTGGGGCGCCGACGCCGAACCCTTCGCGCTCACCGCAGAGCTGTACGAGAGCTACCTGGAGACAACCGCATGACCACCACCGGCGGACCGGGCGAGAGGCTTCCCGCGGCCCTGCGCACCGAGGCGCTCGAGCAACTGCTCACCGAGCGCGGCCTGATCGACCCGAAGGTGATGAACGAAATCATCACCACCTACGAGACCGGCGTGGGACCGCTCAACGGAGCCAAGGTCGTCGCCAAGGCGTGGACCGACCCGGAGTACCGGCGGCGGCTGCTCGAAGACGGCACCGCCGCCATCAAGGAGCTGGGCTTCTCGGGGCAGCAGGGCGAGCACATCGTCGTCGTGGAGAACACCGCGAGCACCCACAACGTGGTGGTCTGCACGCTGTGCTCGTGCTACCCGTGGCCGGTGCTCGGCCTGCCGCCGAGCTGGTACAAGGACCCCGCCTACCGCGCGCGGATCGTCAGGGAGCCGCGTACGGTGCTGGCCGAGATGGGACTCGAACTCCCCGACGACGTGCGGATCACCGTCCGCGACTCCACCAGCGAGGTGCGCTGGCTGGTGCTGCCCGAACGTCCGGCCGGCACCGCTCACCTGTCCGAGGAAGAGCTCGTGCCGCTGGTGACGAGGGACGCGATGGTGGGCGTGGCGAAGGCCGAGGCCCCATGAACGCGCCGTTGGACATCGAGGGCCCGGCCGCACCGCCCCGCTCCAACGGTGAGTTGGTGTTCGCCGAGCCGTGGGAGAGCCGTGCCTTCGGCATGGCCGTCAGTTTGTACGAAGCCGGCGCGTTCACCTGGCCGCAATTCCAGGCCGCGTTGATCGACCGGATCGCTGCCTGGGAGAGCGCGTCGGCGCGGGAGGAGCCCTACAACTACTATCTGCTCTGGCTGGGTGCCCTGGAGGACGTGCTCGTCGACCTGCGCGCCCTGTGTGCGGACGAGGTCACCGCACGCACGAAGGCCCTGGCGCAACGTCCCGAGGGCCATGACCACCGTCACGATGGCAACCATCCGCACTCACACTGATCCGCGGCGTCCTTGCCCCGACAGCGGACCGCGCCCCGCCGCCACACATTCTCCCTGTGGCGACGCAGCGCGTCGTGCAGCCACGCACGCAGCACTCCGCACGGCGTCCGGTTTCTGAGCCCTGAGGACCGGTCGGCCGCGTTGATGGGTCTTGATCTCGTCGAAGACCAACTCGATATGCAGCGAAAGTACCCTGCGCCTCGTGCCTCAGAACGCCTGACGAGTAAGAGGAGCATCAGTCGTGGTCTTCGCGGGAGGCGCTGTCTGGTGCTGTGGCTGGGAAGGTTTGCCGGGAAGCTCGTGGCGTCCGGTGCGGTGCGTCGCGAGGCGGAGGATCGCCCTCGTGCTGGACTCGGGTGATGCGACAACGCGGCGAGGTGTCGTGCCGGGTGCCGCGAGCCGGTGAACCTTTCCGGGAGCGGCATGAGGGCCGGACGGTGTGCGTGCGGCCGCAAGGGGCGCACGGATGGCCGTTGTCGGTGACTCCTACGGCCAAGGTATGACGTCGTGCGCGCACCGGGCGGTTATATGAGCCGGGGGGTGTGGTTTTGTCAGCCCCGATCGGACGCGAGGGAGCAATGAGCGAAGCACGCGAGAACCAGGAAGACGGTGCTTACGACGTGGTCGTGCTGGGGGCGGGCCCGGTCGGCCAGAACGTCGCCGACCGCGCCCGCGCCGCCGGCCTCACTGTGGCCGTGGTGGAACGTGAGCTGGTCGGAGGCGAATGCTCCTACTGGGCTTGCGTCCCCAGCAAGGCCCTGTTGAGGCCAGTCATCGCGGTTGCCGACGCCCGCCGGGTGGACGGTGCCCGGCAGGCCGTCACCGGCAGGCTCGACACCGACCGAGTCTTCGCCCGGCGGGACCACTACGTCAGCGACTGGGACGACAGCGGACAGGCCGAGTGGGTGAAGTCCATCGGCGCCGACCTCTTCCGCGGCCACGGCCGCATCGACGGCCCCCGGCGTACCACGGTCACCAGGGACGACGGCGCACGCTTCACCCTCACCGCCCGGCACGCGGTGGCCATCGCCACCGGCAGCCGACCACTGCTGCCCGACATTCCGGGCCTTCAGGAGGCCCGGCCCTGGACGAACCGGCAGGGCACCGACTCCAGTGCCGTGCCCGCCCGGCTCGCCATCGTCGGAGGCGGCGGGGTCGGCATCGAGATGGCAACCCTCTGGCAGGGCCTGGGCTCGCAGGTCATCTTGCTTGCCCGCCGCGGTCTGATCCCCCGCATGGAACCCTTCGCGGGCGAGCTTGTCGCACGCGGCCTCACCGAGGCGGGCGTGGATGTGCGGATCGGCACCCAGGTCACCGCCCTGCGCCGTCCGGACCCAACCGGCCCCGTCACCCTCACCCTCGACGACGGCAGCGAACTCCAGACCGACGAGGTCATGGTCGCCACCGGCCGGACCCCCGGCACCGACGACATCGGCCTGGACACGGTCGGCCTCACCCCCGGCACGTGGCTGGAGGTGGACACCACGTGCCTGGTCCGCGGGGTCGACGGCGCATGGCTGTACGCCGTCGGCGACGTCAACCACCGCGCTCTGCTCACCCACCAGGGCAAGTATCAGGCGCGGACCGTCGGCGACGCCATCGGCGCCCGCGCCGCG
This sequence comes from Streptomyces sp. NPDC057486, assembly GCF_042802415.1. Taxonomy (NCBI): domain Bacteria; kingdom Bacillati; phylum Actinomycetota; class Actinomycetes; order Kitasatosporales; family Streptomycetaceae; genus Streptomyces; species Streptomyces sp. NPDC057486. The sequence goes on from NZ_JBHVEE010000028.1 coordinate 51,395, forward strand.
GGCCTGCCCGTGGAAGACGGCCCGTGGGGAGACCATGCCACCACCGCCGATCAGTGCGCCGTGCCTCAGGTTTTCTTCACCGATCCCGAGGCGGCCGCCGTGGGCCTGACCGCCGAGCAGGCGGCCCGGGCCGGCCACCGCGTCAAGGTCGTCGACCTCGATTTCGACGTCGCGCAGGGCGCCGATCTCTACGCCGACAACTACCAGGGCCACGCGCGGATGGTGGTCGACCTCGACCGGGAAGTACTGCTCGGGGTGACTTTCGTCGGACCGGGAGTCAGCGAACTGCTGCACTCAGCGACCGTCGCGGTCGCCGGCGAGGTCCCGCTCAAACGGCTCAGGCACGCCATCGCCTGCTTCCCGACCGTCAGTGAGATCTGGCTCTTCCTTCTCGCTGCCTACCACCGCGACCGCACCTGAGCGGTGTGGGGTCCGCCTCAGAACGCGGGCGCCGAGGGCATGGTTGCCGCTCCGGGTAGGCCGAAGGCGGGAGAGACGGCGTGGCTACTCACGCCAAGCGGAAGCGGCACCCCGGAACGTGCGACTACTCGTGCGTGCCTCAGGCCGCTATCGCGCCCCGGCGCGGATAGACGCCCGGGGGCGTGGCGGTGGGCGAGCGGTCGGCCGGTGGGGCCCCTAGCTAGGCCGTGCCCGCACCGCGCCGCGCCGGAAAGGGCCGTAACCGGTCCGCGGGGGGCTTCAGACCTGTGCCATGCCGCCGTCGGCGAAGAGCTCGATGCCGGTGATGAAGGTGGACGCGTTGCTGGAGAGGAAGGCTGCGGCCTTGCCCATCTCGCGGGGGTCGGCGATCCGGCCGGTGGGATTGCCCTCGCCCATCTTCCGGACCGCGGCGGGGACGACGTCGGCGCCCTGCGCCATGCCGAGAGCAGAGCGATCTTCAGAAAAAGAAGGTCTGCTGAAGGAACACGCAGCCTCCGGCGGACTCCGCGGTCCGGTGCGTGGTCGATTCGATCGGGGCCGGCTCAGCGGGGTGCTGCACGACGCCTGCCCAGGCCCCTCCTGTGCGGTGCTCCACCGCCGACCCGAAAGGAAGTCGCCATGTCCTACCCAGAGCCCCGCTATTTCGGCGAAAGGGGCCAGGTCAGCGCACTGTTCCGACCTGCATCCCCGCAGCCCGACACCGGCTTCAGCGGCGCCGCCATCAGCTACGTGGCCAAGCAGGAGAACACCAACGGCGAGTTCGGCCTGTACAAGATCGACATGGGGCCGAAGACCATGGGAGCCACGGAACACTTCCACCGTACGATCTCCGAGTCCTGCTACGTCCTGTCCGGCGAGGTCCGGCTCTACAACGGCGAACGCTGGGTCACAGGAGGCGAGGGAGACTTCCTCTACGTACCGGCCGGCGGGCTCCACGCCTTCCAGAACGACAGCGACGACCCGGTGTCGCTGCTGCTGCTCTTCACACCGGGAGCTCCCAGGGAGGAGTACTTCGAGAAGGCGGTGGAATACTCACAGCGCAGCCGCGAAGAGTTGAAAGCCTTCCGGGTCAGGCACGACCAGTACAACACCGACATGCTCGACGACTAGACTGAACTGAGTGCTGCGGTCCCTGCGTCACACGCCCGGGACTGCCCGAAAGCGGCCGGGCCGGTGCGGCCCGTCAGTCCCCGGCACCTCAACCACTCACACCCGGTGACGGCTCGTCAAGAGCGCCTGCGGCGTCGCTCCGCGGTGAGCCGCGCTCACCCTGGACGACCCGCCCCGTTTCGCGCCGATCCTGGCTGGCTATCGGGCGGCCCCTCCTGTGTGGTGTCCGTTCGCAGGTCAGCGGCCTGTGGGTGGGGAGCCAAGGTGAGCAGGTCTGGGGAACCCCTGAGCAGGGGTGGTCAAGCAGTACACCGGTAACAGGTGGGGGCCCGCGCCCCGGCCTCATCCGTAGCCAACAGCCCGGGAACATGCGTCACCTCGGGCGAGGTACACAATGAGGTGTATGGGTGTCCAGCGCGCCTCGGTGGACCGCCTCCTTGAGCAGCCGTCGGGCCGTGGAATGGTGGCCATACCGCTCGCGCTGATCATCGTGATCACTGTGGTGGACCTGCACTCTCCGGCCGATGTCCATCTGGGGCCGTTTCTGGTCGTTGCGCCCGCACTCGCTGCCTCCTTCGTCGGCCCATGGCTGACTGCGGCGATCGGCGTTCTGGCTGTGGTCGCTCAGGTATTCATCGCTGTTCTGCACGGCGGGCTGGCCACGGCCAACCACATTTCGCAGATCAGCGCCCTGACCGTGCTCTCCGCCTTGGTGGTTTTCGTCTGCTATGTGCGGGAGCGGCGCGGCCGTCAGCTGAGCCGGGCACGATCGGTGGCCGAGACGGCACAGCGAGCTCTGCTGCGGCCTCCTCCCCGCCGGATCGGGCCGTTGCGTGTGTCCTGGCTGTATCTGGCCGCCGAGGACGAGACCCAGATCGGCGGCGACCTGTTTGCGATCGCCCGCGCCGCCCACCCGGGCACACGAGTGATCATCGGTGATGTCCGGGGCAAGGGCATGGCCGCCATCGGCGAGGCATCGGTGGTGCTGGGCGCATTCCGTGAGGGTGCTCACCGGTACGCCACGCTGCCCGAGCTCACCGCGGCACTCGAGGAGAGCTTCTGCCTGAACGTCGAGGAGGTGGCCGATACCAAGCACGACCCCGGAGAGCACTTCATCACCGCCCTCATACTCGACATTCCCGACCACGACTCACAGGCCCAGATGATCAACTGCGGCCATCCACCGCCCCTGCTGGTACACGATCACCAGGTGACGACCCTGCACTCGCGCCGCCCCGCACCCCCGCTGGGCATGTGCGCACTGCCCGCCGCATTGCCCGCCTCAAGCCACCGCACCGACCCGTTCCCCTTCGAAACCGGCGACATCCTCCTGCTTTACACCGACGGCGTCATCGAAGCCCGCTCACCGACCGGAGCCTTCTACCCGCTCGCCGAGCGCGTCGCCTCCTTCCCCACCTCCAGCCCCGATGCCCTGCTGCGTCACATCCACGCCGACCTGCTCGCCCATGTCGGCGAGGTACCCACCGACGACGCCGCTCTCCTGGCCATCGAACACACCGCCTTCCACCAGCTCCACGGGCCGCACCTGGAGTAAGTTCATCACCAAGCGCTTCCCGGCTGGTCAAGATCTGCATCCGGGCGCCGCCGGGGCCGCTGAGCAGCGCGATCCGGATGTCGGCCTCGGGTATTTCGGTCCACTACTCCTCGACGAACCCCAACGCCTGCGGTGAAACGAGATTGGCGGTCGAGGTCGGCGACGGAGAGACCGACGTGGTGGAAGGAACGCACGGGTGTGGTGGGATCGCCTCCGGGCGGTCAGTGAGCGGTGAATCCGCCGTCGACGGGCAGAGCGGTTCCAGTGACGAAACTGGAGACCGGGAGCACAGCCAAAGGACGGCGTCGGCGATCTCTTCGAGCTCGCCGGTCCTGCCGATGGGGTGGGACGCCACCCGGGTCGCCATGACGTCGGGGGAGCGGCCCTGGGTGATGAGCGGGTCGCCCCGCCGACACCACTGTCGCTGACAACTACGAGGCCCGCTACGCGGGATTGTCGAACAGGACGCGGACATCGACGAGTTGCTATGGCTGCGGACCGTGCCGTCGGGGTGCAGCGGCTCCGAGATCAGCTTCCGGGGCCTGGAGGGCCTGGTCGTCGCCCAGCTGCTGTTCGGGTTGCAGCAACGCTGCCGGCGCGGGTCGAAGACCGACATCGGCGGGCTGTGCTCGCTCTTTGACCGCACCATCCGTGACCCGCGCGGCCTGCTGGAGCCACGTGGAGCGTGTCCTGCTCACGCACGGCCAGGTACGCGAGCACGAGCTCCCCGTGGCCGCGGGGAAGGCTGGTGACCCGTGTTGGGCAGGGTTCGCGCGCCGATACGGACTCGACCCGGCCGGCCGGTGCAGTGGGAGGTCGAAGCGCTCGACCCGGCCGAGCTTCAGCGCCTGGTCCTCGCCGCTGTCGCTCCGTACCTCGACGAGACCGTATTCGACGACCACATCGCGGAGGAAGAACGGCAACGGGGCCAGCTCAGGGCATTCGCCGATGAGTGGCCCTCCAGTCGTTCACCGGGCCGTGGGTGACTCGTGGCCGCGGGTCTGGGATTTCGGACCGCGCCTTGGCCGGGGTTCGGCTCAGGCGGGGTGGGGTCGGGGCCAGTGGGCCAGGCCGCCACGCCGCGAGCACGCTGCGCGGTTCGTCGTCGACCAGCGCCACCGCGCCCGCACCCCCGGGCGGCTACCTTCCGCAAGTTCACGAACGACGAATGGATTTGGCGGTGGGATCCGGCGGAGTGGCTGCCGCCGACCGCCTCCGCACAGTGCACCTACGGCGCCGACTGGGTCGGGACAAAGCTCCGCTGGAAGCTCACCACGGACGACAAGGATCGGGCCGCGCTCGAGAAGCTTGCGAAGGGCTGCTCCGACACGGTGATGGAGTACGAGGTCGCCTGATCGACTGTGCCGTACCGCTGCTGTCCACTGCCGCCAAGAGTCTTTCCACCGAGCTCTCTGCCGCCTGAGTGTCAACCAGCAGTGTGGCCCGCCTGCTCGATCCCGGCGAGCGGCGGGCCACACGTCTTGAAGCGCGGGCTCAGCTCCTGATCGGCTCAGCCTGAGCTCGATGCCGAGCTCCTTCCGCCGGGCGGTGTCGACGACCAGCGTCGCCGAGGCGGCATCCGGTGGCTACGACTCGACGGTGGTGGCCGGCGCGGGTGGGTGGCTTCAGGGAGTCCGAGGGTTGCATCGGGACAGCCTCCTTGCGAGGCGCTCCGGTGCCGAGCCGAGCTGAACCCTCACGCTAGTCATATGATTACCAGTCATCTGATGTCTTGTGAAAGAGGTCGGCCACGAAAAGAATGAAGCGGCCTCAATCTTCACAATCTTGAGCGTTGCCTGTTCTTGCTCTAGTTGATCTCTACGCCTCTGTCTGGGCACGGCTGGTATCAGCGCTGGCGACGGTGATGGCGGGACCGCAGTACGGAGGGCCTGCGCTCGCGCGGCCCCGCATCCCGCCCGAAACCGAACGAGGTACTGTTCGCCTCCTTGGAAGAGGAGCTGGCCACCCTCTTTCGGCCGCGAAGGAGCCGCCGCGCGCAGGACGCTGGCCCTGCCGAGCTCGGCGTTCTCTTTCTAGGGGCCGGACTCCTGGCTGCGCCCCTGGGTCGGACGGGGGCGCGGAGCCAGGGGCGGAGGGTGGCTGTGCCCGTGAACAGCAACGCCTTCGAGAAGGCCGCAGGAGATCTCTTGGGGACGTCAGCTGGACGCCGGCGGCTCCTTCGCCGGATCGGCGACATCCATGGCCTGAGTGTCCACTAGGTCGTCGTACGGAATCGGCGCACGCAGCAGCGGAACGTCATGCTGGAAGGAAATCCAACGGTCGTAGGCAGGGCGATCGATGCGAACGCTTTCCCACGTTCTGGTGCTCAGCAAATGCCCTGTCACCGTGCGCAGTACCGCCGGATCAATGTCCGGGAACAGCGTGAGGGCCAGCTTTGTCAGATCGTCGGCTTGCGTGTTCACCAGCCGGTTCATCGCTCCCTGAACAGCCGTCAGGAACCGGCCGAGGCGATCGGACAGTTCGTCGAGTCGGTCTCGACGCACGTAATAGACGCTGTTCGGTATCGGGCCCCCGACGTCGGCCAGCAGCAGGCTCATGACGCCGACGCCTCGGTGCTGCAGATCCGCTGCAGTGACGAGATTGGCCAAGAGCGCGTCCCCGAGTCCGCTCTCGAACAGCTCAGTCAACATCTCAGTGGACAGATCCCGGACAAAACGGGTCGCCGAGGGATCCACTCCCGCCTCACGCATCAGACCAGCAGTGAAGGTGTAACCTGCGGTACCGCCGGCGCCCGGGACCACCATGGTCTTGCCCCGGAGCCAGGACCAATCGAACTCACCGAGCCTGGCCCGGGTGACGACGGCTTGCGCGTAACGGCCGTTGAGTTGACCGACGGCGACCAGGTCACGGGCGGTGCCGTGGTACATCGCCGGCACCCACAGCCCACCCAGCGCGACGTCTGCCTCGCCGCTGGCCAGGTCGGTCAGCACGTTTTCCCATGGATCCTGCGGGCGCCGGATCACCTGCAGTCCTTGCTCGGCGAACAGCCCGGCGTCCTCGGCCACGTTCTGTGGCAGATAGTTGGGGTTCCACCCGGTCGACGTTACGGTCAGTTGATCCACGTTGTCGCTTCTTTCCGATCGGCCGGCCGTGCCGGCTGATCTTGTGTGGGGTTTGCCGGCGTAATGCTGTGTACGCCGGCCGGTGCAGGCTTACCCCTGGGCGGGCGCTCGGTAGGGCTCGAGTGGTGTGTGGTGGCTGAGGTTTTCGTAGCCGTCCTCGGTGACCAGGTACAGGTCACCGATGTTGGAGCCGGCTACCAGGGGCTCGAGCCACTGTGCGTGCAGCACGAAGACCATGCCTGGTTGCATGATGTCGGTGTTGTGGGAGGTGACGTTGTACTCCGGTCCGCCCGGCGGCAGGTCGATCTGATGTCCCAGGTTCGGGTTGTGCGGACCAAGAGTCGCCGGGTAGACGTGCATCAGTTTGCGGCCCTGAGCTTCCCAGTCCTTGTCCGCGACATACTGGTAGGGCACCGCACGTGGCGTCCCGTCCGGCATCGCCTCCCAGTTGAACGGCATGTCCCGTGTCCGCTTCGAGGTCAGATACCCCCGCTCCACGTACGCGTCGAACGCCGCATCATGCAACGTGCTCAGCGCCAGGCCCGGGCGGATCAACTTCTCCGCACGCCGGACCGCGTCGACGGTCATCTCCAGGACTTCTTCCTGCTTCGCCGTCGGCGTGCCCACCACCATCATTCGAGCCGTCTGCGCCGCATACCCGTGATAGGTCACGTTCGACACGTAGAGGTTCAGTACGTCGCCGTCACGGATCACTCGCCCGTACGGCTTGCCGCAGTGTGTCCCGAACTCGTTGACCCCGAGCTGGTATCCGTCCCCGGTCTCGCCACCCCGTGACATCTGCGCATACGTGAACGCCGCATACACCTCGTAGTCGGTGACCCCAGCACCACCAGCATCAAGGCGTACGAGGACGACGCCGGAGGCGTCTACCTCACGCGGGGGGAGGGGGAAACCGTCTGGTTCTGCGACTCGGTCACGGCCGACAGGCAAGGCACTCAGGGAGCGGACGGCGACGGGGCCACGCCGGTATGCGCGTCGGCGCGGCGCGACGGATATGGATGGCGTCTGTCTTTCAGCCACAGCGCGGGACACATGCGGCGTCCACCAGCGCTGGAGCCGCCGGACGGGCGGAATCGGGTCAACGTTTCCGTCCTCTCTGTCAGCTCATCCGCACCGGCCATACGATTTGCATGCTTTCGCATCAAGGCGCCACCTGCTCATCGCTCTTCGCACGTGCCCTCCTTGCATCATTCACTGACATAGGAGCACCATGCGTCTCAAGAGAATCTCCCTGGCCGCTGCCGCCGTCTCAGCCGCGTCCGTCATGGGTGTCGTGATCCCGGCAGGCTCCGCGAGCGCGGCCCCGGCGCCCACGCCCACCGCATCCGTGGCACCCGCAACGTCCCGTGCCGCAGCCACCGTGGCGGTGTACGTATGGGGGACCAACGTGGCCGTCCGTGCTTACGAGTCGGCCAACAACTGCTTGAACCGCCCGTCCACCAGCTGCCGTCTGCTGGGCCGCGTCACTAAGGTCGCCGGTCAGGCCACCTGCCAGAAGCAGGGGCAGTCGGTCACCGCCGAGGGGACCACGAACGACTGGTGGACCTTCCTCGACCCGAACGGATCCGTCCCCGGTGGATGGGTCAGCAACATCTACATCCAGGGCGGACACAAGATCGCTGGCGTGCCCGACTGCGCCTGACCGCAGAGCCGCACGGTTGTTCCACCACGTGCCTGACCGCGGGCCGGAGACTTCGTGTCTCCGGCCCGCACGCTGAGCTGTTTCCAACCTGAATCACCTCGGATTCGATAGAAATGCCGCTTAGTACTCCAGTGCGGTTTCGTGATCACGTGCGGGTCGACTGCGCCCGGACCTGCCCGAAGCTCGTTGAGTCGAGCCGCAGTTACAGGCGGGCTCTGTGGGCAGACATATTGATGGTCAGGCCAGGAACCGAACTGCTGCAGCACACGTCTCCCGCACCATGATCTCAAGCGAGCACCAAGAGCACGCGTTTTCCACCAGGCTGGCCTCGCCGCCCTCGGTGAGTGTGGATCCGTCGAAGGTCAACGACTACAACAGCTTCGCCGAGGCGTACACGGCCGCGAATGAAACCAACCTGGTCAATGCCTACTACGAGCGTCCCGCGATGCTGGCCCTCGCTGGAGACGTGGCCGGCCGACGGATCCTCGACGCCGGCTGCGGCTCGGGCCTCCTGTTTGCCGCGCTGCGCGACCGTGGCGCCATTGTGAGTGGCTTCGACTCGAGTGCCGGGATGCTGGAGCTGGCTCGGCAGCGGCTCGGCGACGGTGCGGACCTGCAGGTGGCGGACCTGGGCAGCCCGCTTCCTTACCTTGATGACACGTTCGACGATGTAGTGGCGTCCCTGGTGCTGCACTACCTGGAGGACTGGGGGCCTGCTCTGGCCGAGCTGCGACGCATACTCAAGCCCGGCGGTCGGCTGATCGCGTCTGTCGACCATCCCTTTGCCATCAACCTCATACACCGCGAGGCCGGTCGCGAGGGCGAGTGCAACTATTTCGACACCACCAACTGGACCGTAGAGTGGACCATAGGCGGCCAGACCGCCCTGGTGAGTCGCTGGCACAGGCCGCTGCACGCGATGATCGAGGCTTTCATCGGGGCCGGTTTCCGGATTACGGTCATCAGCGAGCCGGATCCTGATCCCGCCGCCCGCGAGCTGTTTCCCGAGGCCATCGCGGCCAAGCCGCGCTTCCTGTGCTTCCTGTTCTTCGCACTGCAAGCGGATTAGTACTCCGGTGTGCAGTTTCGCGATGGTCCAGGGCGACGACGGCCAGTACTGCAGCGCCTGACGCAGGCGGCCGCCGCGAGATGATCAAGGGTTGTGTGGACTCCTGAAGATCGTGCGGTGGCCGCGGGCCATAACGTAGACCCTGCCCGCTGGCGGGCGATGCTCGACCAGGTCATGGCCCGGATCGCAGGCCGGTTCGGGCGAGTTGAGCCCCGAGCCACGGCCCGCGCTTACCTGCTCGGGCTGCTATCGAGCGTCGAGCGGAAGAACTGCTGGCAGCTAGCCGAACAGGCGGGCCATAGTCGGCCCGGACCGATGCAACGCCTGCTGCGCCACGCCCGCTGGGACGCCGACGCCGTCCGCGACGACCTGCGTGCCTACGCCGCCGAACACCTCGGCACCGACGGCAGCGTTCTCGTCGTCGACGAGACCGGCTTCCTGAAAAAGGGCCGGTTGTCGGCAGGGGTGCAGCGGCAGTACACCGGCACCGCAGGCCGTATCGAGAACGCCCAGGTCGGCGTGTTCCTCGCCCTGGCCACCAGCCGGGGACGGGCCCTGATCGACCGACGGCTCTACCTCCCGGAACGCTCCTGGTCCGCTGATCCCGAACGCCGTAACGCGGCAGGGATACCCCAGACGGTGCAGTTCGCCACCAAGCCCCGTCTGGCCGAGGAGATGATCACAGCCGCGCTCGATGCCGGAATCACCGCCTCCTGGGTGACCGGCGACGAAGCCTACGGCCAAGACCCCCAACTCCGCGCCGCGCTCGAGGCACGCGGCGTCGGCCACGTCCTGGCCGTCGCCTGCTCGACCCGGGTGAGGATCAACCACGGCCGCACTCCCGTCCGCGCGGATACCGTCGCCGGCCGCCTGCCCACCACGGCCTGGCACCGCCAGAGCGCCGGAAACGGGGCGAAAGGCCCGCGATACTACGACTGGGCCTGGGTCCACATCGGCACCGGCAGCCAGCGGCACCTGCTCATCCGACGCAACCGCTCCACCGGCGAACTCGCCTTCTACCTGTGCTGGTCACCCACCGCGGTGACGCTGTCCGCACTGGTCCGTGTCGCCGGTGTCCGCTGGAGCGTGGAGGAATGCTTCCAGGCCGCCAAGGGCCAGGTCGGACTCGATCACTACCAGGTCAGGCACTGGACCTCATGGCACCGGCACATCACGCTCGCCATGCTCGCCCTGGCCTTCCTGTCCGCCCTCGCCGCCGACGCGGCGCCCGAACGGCCTGCCGATGCACACCAACTTGCCCACAGCAGCGATCCGATCACGCTGACAGTCCCGGAAATCCGCCACCTACTCGCTGCCATCTTCAACCCACCGGCCATGACCGCGACCAGGCTGCTCCACTGGTCCAACTGGCGCAGATGCCACCAAGCCACAGCCCGACGCAGCCACTACCGACGACGGACGGCCAGCGAACCCACTGGATAGATCACGAAACCGCACTGGAGTATTAGTTGGCGTCGCCGAGCGGGCTGTTGCAGCGCCGGCCGGTTGCCGGGCGCCGTCGTGTCGATGTCGCCCGCACGGTCATCGCCCAGATCCTCTTCGCCAGCAGGGGATCGTGCTCACCTTCCGCTCCACCGAAATCACTGGGCCCCAGGAACAAGAAGAGAGCGCGGGTCGCTGGGCACTGCTGCTTGGTGGGGCATGGTTCAGTCCAGGCGGTCGTACGTGCCCGCCTCCCAGTCGTCCTGGTCGAGGTCGTCGAGGCTGTCCTCTCCCGCCGGGGCGTAGGTGCGGTGATCGAGACGGATGCCGCGTTCAGCGATGGCCTGCCACCTCACCGGCAAGATCGCCTGCACGACTTGGCGGCACACCATTGTGGGAAGCTCACGTCCGCCGCGCCCGAAGGCTGTCCGGGATCGCCAAGTACCTTCTGATGCAGGCGTGTTGGAATACCTTTATGGTCACTCCCGCTGACGGAACCACACACCTGAGTCCGGAGGAGTTCGCGCACCGCCTGCGTGTCGAGATCGCGCGGCTGAGAGACGAGGCGACGCGCCAGAGGAAACTTGCCCACCGCCGGGCCGAGTTCTGGACCAAGACGGACATCGCCCTCGGTTTCCCCGCGGCCCTGCTCGCGGGCACGGCGGGAGCGGCAGGACTGGCCTCGGCGGACGTGCGCGTTCCCGCCGCCCTCGCCGCTCTGGCCTCTGCCGGGTTCGCGGCGGGATCGGGCTTCCTGCGCAGCGACACCAGGCGCCGCGCCAATAAGCGCGCCCGGCACGCATGGGCCTCGGTCGAGGCCAGGGCCGTGGTGGCACTGACCCAGGAGCACGTGACCCACGAGGACCTTGGCGACCTGCTGGAATGCCGCCAGGCTGCGCTGGCGGCCTACGACGGCGAGGAGCCCCAGCCTGGGTCGTCGTGATCCGCAGCCCCTCGGCTGCCGCCCCGCCGTGGACGCCACGGTGGGACGCTGGAGCTCGTCATCACCAGCGGCAAGAAGAAGGGCCAGCACCCGTCACCGGCTACCGTCATGCGGATGCTGCGCGAACACGACGAACAGGCCACCGCGACCGCAGAGGCGTGATCCACCGCTACCTTGCGGCTGGTGTCTGAGCCAGGACTCCGAGGCCGTGTCCGCTCTCCTGTCACTGCCGGGAGATGATGAGCCAGGGTCGCCGGGGCGGCCCGCCCCTCGACGGAGGGACGGGTGGGCCGCCGGTCCTGTCTATGCTCGGGCCCATGGCACTGGAATGGGAACAGATCATCGTCGACTCCGCCGACCCCGTCGCTCTCGGGCGCTGGTGGGCCGAGGCTCTCGGCTGGGTGGTGGTCGACGAATCCGAGGAGATCATCGAGATCCGGCCTGAGCCGGACCAGATGCCGGGGCTGCTCTTCGTGCCTGTCCCCGAGGGCAAGACGTCGAAGAACCGGCTCCACCCCGACTTCCGCCCCGACGACCAGGAGGCCGAGGTCGCCCGGCTGCTCTCCCTCGGTGCCCGGCGCGCCGACACCGTGCAGGACGAGCAGCACTGGGTGACCCTCCTCGACCCGGAGGGCAACGAGTTCTGCGTCCTGAGTGAGCGGAAGAGCTGAGCGGAAGCACTGGCGGAAGCGCTGAGCGGAGGCCGGGCAGTTGTCCGGGCCCCGACGTCCCACACAGCAACACGGACAGAATTGACACGGAAGCCGGATGGCGGTGGCGCGGCGCACCCGAGCGGGCCGGCACCGCCGGGTTCGTGCCGCGCGAGTTCCTGTTCTCCTGCCCGGACTGTCCTGCGGTTCTCTGACCTACGCGGCACGACGTCGCGACGGCCTAGCCCAAGATCATCTCGTGGCGGGTTTGGAGCGTATCTGGGTCACACCCCTCAAAGTTCGCTGACACAGGACAACTCCCAAACTCATCGACATTGTCAAGTGACGGGACCGCGCGGTGACTCCCGAAGCCATCGACAAACGACTCCCGTTCTCGGTTCTGGCACACATTCCGTGAAAGATCTCGCTGGTTCTCGCCGGCAGGAGGCGCGCGCGTCATGTGAGCTGCGCGGACCACGCCTCACCGGGGTCCGGTGAGGCCGGACTTGAGATCGCTCACGGAATGTGTGCCAGAACCCGTTCTCGCGTACAAAGCCATGCGCCCGGTGCCTGCTTACTCCTGCTCTGCTGATGGTGGGTGAGTACCGGTCCGGTCGGGGTCGGTTCTTCGGTGCGCGGTGGTTGGGGTTTATCGGTGGGCCCAGGTGGTGGCGGCCTGGATGGGGGTGGGCCGGGTGGCGTCTCGGGGGCGGGTGGTGGGGCCGAGGACGTTGCCGAAGGCGGTGATGAGTTCTTCGATCCGGCTGGTGGTTCCCTGGTCTGGGGTCTGGGGTGCCGGGGGGTGGTGTGCTCGCTGGTGGCCTGTTGCCAGAGGGGTTCGAAGTAGGCGTACTCCCCGTCGAGCGTCTGGACGGGTACCTGGACGTCTTCCCAGGTGCCGGTCGTGGCTCCGTTGAGGAGGTCGGTGATGCGGTCCTGGGCCAGGGTGTGGCCGCTGTTGACGGACACCGACCAGGGGGTGGGGTTTCCTGCCCGTTGGTGCAGGTAGCGCAGGGCGGAGGCGAGCGTCTCGGGCCGGGACGTGCGGCTGCGGCGGGCGTCGGCGTCCTCCCAGACCTTCCGGAGGACCTCGGGGTCGGCGCCGCAGGCACGGGCGATCGACGCTGTTGCCTCCCAGCTCGGAAACCGTTCCCTGTTCATGGTCCGCGACAGAAAGATGGGGGAGAGCTTGGTCTTCTTGCTGAGTGTCCGCAGGCTGCACTGGGAGGCGCGTTGGAGGCACGCCCTCCTTTTGATCACGGGCCGCGCAACCCGGCGAGGGTTTGCGGTCGCAGCACTACAAGAGGCCGCCGTCCAGGGCGGATGCCCGGGCCGTGCGGCGGAAGGCGGCCCGGTAGGCGCTCGGGCGGTGGCCAGTGTGGCGGGTGAAGAGGGCAGCGAAGGTGCCGGGGTCCTGGTAGCCGACGGCCGTGGCGACGGCAGCGACGGTGCGGTCGGTCGTCTCCAGAAGGTGGCGGGCGCGGCGGACCCGGGAGGCCTGCAGATGGGCCAGAGGGCTGCGTCCGGTTTCTTCGGCGAAGCGGCGAAGCAGCGTGCGGGTGCTGACCCGGAAGGCGTCCGCGAGCGCGGCGAGGTCGTAGCGCTCGGCGAGGTTCTGATCGAGTCGCCGCATGACCTGCTGGGAGAACTCCCGGCCGGGCTGCGGGAGGAGCCGCGGGTCGACGTACGGGGTCTGGGAGGTCCGCGCGTCGTCGACGAGCGTCAACCGCGCGGTGATGCGGGCCACCCGGGCGCCGTTGTGTCGGCGGATCAGGTCCAGCGCGAAGTCGTACATGGCGCTGAAGGCAGCCGTGGTCGTCACCCCCGTGTCGGTGACTACCAGGTGCTCGGGCTGCACGTCGGTGTCCGGGCAGCGCCTGGCCAGTTCGCCGGCATGCAGCCAGGAGGTGGTGGCCCGGCGCCGGTCGAGGAGCCCGGCCTCGGCGAGCATGAACGCGCCGACGCAGAGGGAGACGACGGCGGTGCCGGCGGCGGCCTGCGCGCGGATGGCCGCGATCTCGGGGGCAAGCCGGGCGAGTCGCGCATCGAGGTCCGTGTCCGGGCGGAGTTCGAAGCCGGGGACCACGAGGACATCGACCTTGTGCAAGGGACGCACGTCCAGGCTCGCGCCGCCCGCGGCGGTGACCCGGCGGCGGGGCGAGACAACCGACACCCGGTAGCCGGGCGCGTCCGGTCCGGCGACGTGCCCGGCCATCGTCAACAGGTCGGGGACGCCAAACACTTCGGACGCGAAGCAGTCCGGGTACGCCAGGACTCCGACCCGCAGCGCACCCGGTCCGGCGCCCGGACCCGTACCGTCCTGCGCCTGCCGCGCCGCTTCCGCCATCGCTCCCCTACCCCCTGGTGTCCCGGACCCGGGTCGCCGACCGCGTACCGCTCGCCTCCCGCGCGAGTGGCGATATTACCCCTGACCTTGGCGATCCCGCCCCTCACCCGGCGGCCGTCCCCAGGAGCAGGCTGGCCCCATGAGCGACGACGATCCGATCACCGACTTCACCCGCCGGAGCGTGGCCGTGGAAGGGGTGGAGAAGACGGTGTACGTGGCCGGAGCCGGGCCCGCGGTCGTAGTGCTGCCCGAGATGCCGGGCATCAGTCCCGACGTCCTGCGGCTCGCGCGCTGGGTGCGGGACGCGGGCTTCACCGTCCATGTGCCCTCCCTGTTCGGGACGGACGGCGCCTTCCCCACGGTCAAGGGCGGCCGGGAGGTCGTCCGCCGCGCCTGTGTCAGTGCGGAGTTCCGCGCCTTCGCCGGGGGCGGCACCAGCCCAGTGACGGCCTGGCTGCGCGGCCTGGCGCGTCAGGCCCACACCGCGTGCGGTGGGCCGGGGGTGGGCGCGATCGGTCTGTGCTTCACCGGCAACTTCGCCCTCACCATGGCCCTGGAGCAAGCGGTGATCGCCCCGGTGGTCAACCACCCGTCGCTGCCGCTCGACGACCCCGGCGGACTCGAACTCGACGCGGCGGACGCGCGCGCGGTGCGCGACCGGCTCGACCGCGACGGACTCACCGTCCTCGCCTACCGCTTCGAGGGCGACCGCTGGTGCACGGGGCAGCGCTTCGCCGCCTACCGCGCGCTGCTCGGCGACGCCTTCGACGGGCGCGTCCTCCCGGACAACGCCGCCAACCCGGCCCCACCGCCCTTCTTCGCCGACCAGGTCGGCACCCCGCACAGCGTCGTCACCGCCCATCTCGTCGACGAGGCCGGCCACCCCACTGTCCGGGCCCGCGACGAGATCCTCGCCTTCCTCACCGACCGCCTGCAGCCTCACGAGAACCGACCGCTGCCCGCCACCTGACCGTGCCCTTGCCGCCCGGCATCCTGCCTCGTACGCCTGCTGGGATGTCCTGCAGCACCCTGACCCGGCGATCGGGGACTGCCGGAGCCGCCCGTACACGACACGCCGCGCCTACCTGCTGCCATCCGGCGTGAAGAACCGCCCACGGGCCGTCGTTCGGGGCGTCGGCCTGGTCGTCAAAACCGGCGAAGGTTACTCACGCCCCAGTCATCACAAGAAGGGCACCAAACCCAGACGTGTCACGAACTGAGTGACAAGCAGCCGGTGAGGTCACGGCCGTCGAGGACCTCGACAGAGCTGACTGTGGCCTGGGATTGGTCGATCCCCAGGAAGAAGACGGCTTCGCCCTCTCGTTCCAGTACAACGATCCATGGGGCGACCACAGGTGACGGTTTGGTCAGCAAAATCTCGCAGGTGGGGGAGCAGGAGCAGACCCCATAGAAGGGGAGATCCACGATCGAGTCGGCGAGCGGGTCCCCTGGTTGAGATGCGCGCAGCAACTCGGTGATCTCAGCGACGAGATCCGGGTACGCGTCCTTCAGCCGCTGGTCGCGCTGCCCCGGCCCGGTCCGATTCTCCATACCGAGAGCATGCCAGGCACGTCGACGCCCGGTAGTCGCTCTACGGAGAACGCGACATCCGCCGGACGATAAACGACAAGCTCAGTGCGCTGTCCGGTCTTGTGAACATTTCGAATACCTGTCGGCGCACACTGACTCGCAAAGAGGCGTACAGATGCTGCTCGTGTTCGTGAACAGAGCCACCCCGCCGCCGGTTTGGTCACTCTCCGATGTGTGCTCATCCCTGACCGGAGGGTGCACCCCGTACGCGCGGGGACGGCCTCCCTCACGGCCGTCTGCCCGGATAACCTCATGGGCGTCCGCGACACACCTCTGACACAGGCTCCCGTCATGGCTTGGCCAACTTCTCAGCTCGCGGCATCTAGCCTTTCGGTTCGGCACCCGGCCAGGAAGAATGCCGCAATGATCACTCAGATTTCGAACGATGACCTGCCGCTATTTGATCGAGCAGCCCGCCAGTTCAGGGGAGCTCCCGCCAACGAGGCGTTCCTCGACTCGCCGGGCGTGTTGGCCTTCGTGGCAAGCGATGGTGACGAGGTCCTGGGATGGTGCTGGGGCTATCACCTGGTGCGGCCTGACGCTTCCATGATGCTCTACGTCCATGGACTGGATGTGGTAGAGACCCGCCGCCGCACAGGGATTGGACGAGGTCTCCTAAAGGCGTTCATAGCGGCGGGCAGGAAGGCTGGAGCCTCCACGATGTTTGTGTTCACGGCTGAATCGAATGTGGCTGCTCGATCCCTCTACGAGTCCATGGGAGGCGGGCCGCCAGCCCAGGGCCCGTCGGTGAACTACTGGTTCTTGCTTGATTCGTAAGGGCGCCCATTGCTGGGGAGACCGGGACCCGCAGGCCCGGTTCCCGGTGAAGCCCGCGGGTGATTACGCGGATGGCGCGGAGAGGCTTTGGGCTGGAGCTGCCATGGGGTGAGAGATCGGCAAGTTCCCGTCGCGTTGCGAGTGGACGGTCTTCCGCACCTGCGGGACTTCCGGGCCATCGCTCACGAACTCGTCATGGGTGCAACTGAGTCGGGTAAGTCGGTCTACCTGCGTGGGCTGATCTCCGGGCTGGCCTCTCAGTCGGTCGCGCCCGGTGCCGGCGGTGTTCTGTCGGCCGGCTCGTAGGTCCGTTGGGCATTCGTCAAGGAATGGGTGCTGGACGGCGAGAAGTTCCTGGTCAACATAATTTGAGGCCGTAGCCTTGCGCCGTCCCACCGATCCCGGAGGGACGGCGCAAGGCGGGCGACGGGAATTCAGGAAGTGAGAGTTCGGATGACCTCGACAAACCCTTGGAGCTGGGCCGACGACCAGCTGGTGTCCTTCAATCTCGTACGCGACCGCTCTCTGGTCGACCTGTTGCGGTTCTACGACGCCGATCCCGCCGGGGCACGGACGGTGATGCGAAAGGAGTCCGACGCTGCCTTCGGGCTGCCGGACGAGGGAACGGTTCTGCGCGTGGGCCGGGCCGGCGCGTGGTCGTTCTGCTTCGAGAACTGGCTGCCTGTGGGATTCGACCCGGGGCTGCTCGAGCGGCTCTCCGCGGGTACGGACACCATCCACTACTTCCGAAACCCCAAGGGAGGCCGGTTCGTCAATCATCTGCGCGACGGCCGGGACCTGGAGCGTTTCGAACTGGGCATGCCGCCGGCTCCGTCGGAGGAAGCGCCACTGGGCCTTCACCGAGCGATCGAGCAGCGGGCCGGGGAGATGGAAAAGGGCCTCGACTATCCCGAGCACCGCGCACTCTGGGAGGTTCTGAGCGAACTGGTCGGTGTTCGCCTGGACAACGCACTCGTCAACGGTCCGCTGCTCACCGTCCTTCGCCCCAGCGGACCGCTCAGATACGACACCCAGGGCCCCGCGGCGCACGGGAACGGGCCTGTGTCTTCACCACCCGTCGGCGGTCCCAGCCGGCGCGGACTGGGAAGGTCGCTCGGCCCGCTCATCCCCTGGAAGCCGGAGGTGCCGGACGGCCGTTGAGAGGCGGAGCACGGATGCGAGAGTTTCCGACTGGGCCTTCCTGCGACTGGGCCGGCGAGGCGGGCTGGCGTGACGACGGGGTCGGTCAGTTCGACGACCACGATCTGATACCTGGCCAAAAGCTCCCGTGACACCGCAGACGCCAGCGACAGTTCGTAGACCACGGGCCCGAAGATGCTCGGATCGTCCATGGAACAGGCCAGCTCCCGTGGCAGCCGGTCCCATCCCCCGAACGGCTCCCCGGCCTCCGACACGGCCCGCTCTGGGCACGGCGGCCGAGGCGTAGTCAGTTGCTGCGGGGCGCGTACATGATCACGGCCATTCCACCGAGGCAGACGAGGGCGCCGATGACGTCGAAGCGGTCGGGCCGGTAGCCATCGGTGACCATGCCCCAGGCGATCGACCCGGCCACGAAGATCCCGCCGTACGCGGCGAGGATGCGCCCGAAGTTGTCGTCGGACTGGAAGGTCGCCACCACGCCGTAGAGGCCGAGGGCGATGACGCCGGCGCCGATCCAGATCCATCCCTTGTGCTCGCGGATGCCCTGCCACACCAGCCAGGCGCCGCCGATCTCGAAGAGGGCGGCGACGACGAACAGGGCAACGGAACGAGCGACAGTCATACCGGCTGACCCTACCGACGACCCGCGCCGCTGATCTTCAGCGGGTCGGCTGACGTCTGGCAGTCGCACCCGCCCTCACCAGCGGTCTTCGGTGCGCAGGCGCAGGCGCGGCGGCGCTGGTCGAGCCACCAGGTGCCGGCGGCGAGGACGGCCAGGGCGAGGGCGAGGGCGGGCAGCCAGCCCACCACCGCCCCGGCCCCGGCGCCGACGACCCCGGCGGTGATCAGGACGGGCAGCGCGCAGCACGCCACGCAGGCCAGGGCGGCCAGTGCCCCGAGCGCCTTCGAGGCGCGGTGGGGGCGGGGGTCAGCAGCAGGGTCCGGCATGGCGGTTCTCCTCGGCAAGGTCGGTGAAGGGGATGGGGCAGCAGGGGCTGGAGGCGCAGACGATCAGGTCGTCGCAGCCCGCTTCGACGGCGGCGGCCAGGGCGGTGCGGATGGTGGTCAGGTCGGCGATCTTCGCGTCGACCTTGGCGAGCTTGGCCGCCGCGCGGTCCTGAAGGCCCGGCACGGGGCGGCCGTGCCGGTGGCGGCCGGCCTCCAGGAGTTCGGCGACCTCCTCCAGCGTGAACCCGAGCCGCTGAGCGGCCTTGATCACCCGCAGGGCGGTCACCGCGTCCTCGCTGTAGAGGCGGTGGCCGCCGTTGCTGCGTTCCGGCTCGGCCAGCAAGCCGCGCCGCTCGTAGTAGCGCAGCGTCTGGACGTTCACCCCGGCGGCCTCGGCGACCTGCCCGCTGCGCAGGCCCGTGCTCACCGCTGCTCCCCGGCGGCAGCGGTCCAGGCGGCGAGGGCGTGCAGGACCGGCTCGTGCGCCTGGTCCACCGCGATGTCCAGTCGGACCACGTCCTGGCCGGCGGTGGTGGTGAAGGTGAAGAACGAGCAGCAGCCTCTCTCGCGCTCCACCAGGTCACGGACCCGGTCCTCCACTCCTTCTCCGCCGGCCAGCTCAAGGCGCAGATGGAGCGGTTGCGGCCTCGACAGCGAGGTCATCCGCTCGGCGAACAGCGCATCCCACTCGGCGACCCGCAGGGGCCGCTCCTCGGTGGGCAGGGTGCATGACTGCGGCACCCACGCAAGATCACTCATCGCGCTCACTCCCGTCATCACGTCCCCGGTGGTGGGGACACCTCCGACGGTAAACCTGTACCTAGGTACAGGATGCAAGCGGCCGGCGCGGCTGTGTCCGGGGAGGTCCACTGAGCAGGTATGGGGGAGACCAGAGCAAGGGGTGGCCGTTTTCAAGGAGCCCCATCAGATGCTGCTCCCGGCGAACGTCTTCTGCCTGCCGAGCGGCTAGTGTGCAGCGGCCAGGAGGGGCCACCGAGACCACTACGCCGGCACTGCCACCATCACTGCCCAGGCCCCGGCGCCTGCCACGAGTGACGCGGCCCTGGGTGACTTGTCCGGTTGATGGGTGTGCTGCCGGTCCGGCGCCACGGCTTCTCGTACCTGCCACCGCACGCCCGGCATTGGGCTCGGAAGAGCGCGGAGGCGGGACCCATCTGGTCGCTCGGCTCGGCGGGGTATTCGGCGTTCTGGATTCTCGCGACGAGCTGCGGGGTGGTGCAGGTGCACGCGCGGGCACTGGACGTGTGCCGGCGGGAGCGAGCGGTGCCGGAGGGCGGGGCGTCGACGAAGTCGGTCCGGTAGCCGTCGATCGGCTTGTACGTGGTGCGCTTCTTGGCCTTCTCGAAGCGCTGTTGGCTGGTCTGGCTGGGGAAGATCAGGGGGAGCCCGGCCAGGAGCCGGAAGGCGTGGCCGCGGACGCGCCCGGGGTCCGGGTCGAAGACGGCGGCCGTGACGCCGTTCTCGTCGACGAGGGGTACGCCGCCGGCGTACCGGGGATCGCCGGTGCTCCAGCCCACGGTCGCGGTGACACCGTGCTCGTCGGCCAGTTTCGTCAGGGCCAGGTCGATGCCGGGGCGGAAGCGGATGGCGACCACCCGCAGTCTCCCGGTCTGTGCGGCACGGGCGGCTTGCTCGGCCGCGGTCGCCTCGGCAAGGGCCTTCGCGCGGGAGATCGCGTTCTTGGCACGGATCTCGTCCCGCTTCTTCTCTCGGGCCGCCCCTAGCGCGGCCATGCGGGTTTCGTACTCGCGCCGCCGGCGTTCGTCCTCGACGAGGTGGGTGTCCTCGGCGGTGATGTACTGCGGGGCCGTCCACACCGTGGCGAGCGACCGCTGCGGGTACCACAGCGGGGTTCGTGGGGTGTGCGGGACGACACGGCTGGCGAATGCCCAGGCGAGGAACTGGGTGAGGGACGCCGGAACGGCGCTCCAGCCACGGTCGGTGAACTTCACCAGCCCTTCGGCGATGGCCAGGCGCCTGGTCCCCTCGGGCTGCTCCAGGCGGATGGAGGGAACGGTGCCGAGCCAGGGTGGACGGGGTCGGTCGCTGAACCAGATCGAGGTGACGTCGTGCTCGCGCATCCGGTCGGTGCGGGCGGTGATGTCCGCAGCGGTGATCGGGGCGAGCTGGGCCTCCAGCGCCATCGCCCATCGGCCGCCCGGGTCGGTGGTCAGTACGTCGGCCCGCCAGGAGCCGTCAGGTGCCCGGACTTCCAGTTCGGCGTGGGCGCCGGCGTCCCGGGCCGCGCTGGCGAGCTCGAGCTTGAGGAGGTGGTGGGCCTCGGACTCGCCCTGGCGGGCGATCTCGCAGTCGGGGGCGTGCGGGGCATGGGCGAAGAACCGTAAGCCGCTGCGGGAGGTTTTCGCGTACATCGGATGCTGGCACTCGACGCAGGTGACCGGCGCGGGTGGCCGGGTCTTCCAGACCGCTTCCCAACTGCGTCCGCACCCGAGGTCGGGCAGGTGCGCGAAGACAGTTCCCCACTGCGCATGTACGGCCCTGAACGCCACGCTGGCCCCCTGCTGATCCGCGAGGAGGCCAGTGTGGCGCGGGGCACTGACACCGCATCAGGCCGCGGCGGGCTCCGACTCAGGGTCCTGGTCCTGCGGGGCGGGGACGGCAAGCTGGAGTCGGCTGCCCGGGGGTCGAGGAGCATCTGAACGAAAACCGGCGATACCCCCTCTAGAGATCTTTAATAGCTGGGGTTACGGAAGATTGCGAAACCACTCCCTGACCGTCAGGGCTCATCTGACTCCTGACGCGTCTAAGATGCGCTGCCGTGGGGGAGCCAAACACTGTGCCAACAAGGGTTGTCCTGGCCAACGGCCGTACCCGGGTGTGGGTGGAGGGCGGTGTGCTGCACTGGAAGCGGGGGCGTACGACCATCACCGTGCCGGGGTCGAAGATCCGTCAGGTCAAGGTCGCAGGGCAGTCGCTGACCGTGGGCATTTTCGAGGATGCTCAGATCGGCACGGCCTTGACGGTCCGGCATCGCAATACGGCGGTGGTTGCCGCGCTCGGCGCCGAGATTGAAGCGATCACGAGCGACGCGGAGGACGCGGGGAACCGGCAGTCGATCCGGCGGCAGTCGGTGCGCGTCTGGCCCCTGCGGGTACTCGCGGGTCTGCGTGACCGGGTGCGGAACGGCAGCCCGTGGTGGCGGCGTGCCCTGTGGTACGTCCTCCTGGGGTTCCCCCTCGCCGTGTGGCTGCCGGTGGAGCCCCGTTTCCTCGGACCCATCGCCTGGCTACTGCTGCTGCCAGGCATCGCCTTGCTGCGCCTGTGGGTGGGCATGGCCGAGCTGGACACGCGGTGGGTGATGTGGCGGCGAGGCATCACGGTGCGGGCGAGCTTCGAGTCCGACCCGTACAGCGAGGCCACCAGCGCCTACATCGTCCACTTCCGCACGCTCGATGGCCGGAAGATCACGGCGCACGGACAAGTCCGGGGCCGCCGGGACGAGATTCGATACGACCCGAAGGACCCCTCGCGCGTGCTCGCGCCGACCCGTGTCGCTTGGCTGGGGATCGCCCTGGCCGCATTCCTGGTGATCGGTGTGTGGGGTGTCATCTTCGGAATCCCGGCGATTTTGTGGCTGATCAGGCTGCTGGCTCTGCCCTTCTAGAAATCTTGGTTCAGCTGTGGTGGCTGCGGTTGGAGGTTGAGCCCGGTCTTGGCGACAAGGCCGTCTATGAGGCCGGGGCGGTAGTTCATCCGCTTGAGCCGCGTCTTTACCATGACGGTGAGCTGGTCGATGTTCTCTTTGGTGAGGTTGGCCAGTGACCTCTTATGACGAACTGGACGCGTCGCTGGCGCCGCACCGTCAGGTACCGGACGGTGCCGCGCGGCTTGTGGGTGAGCTTCGGCACGGCGGCACTGGCCACCAGGTAGAAGGGACGGGCTACTGGTTCCGGTGGCGTCCGAGCACGTGAAGCCGCTGTTGATCATTAGGCGTTGTGCGGACAACCAATGATCATGCGACGGTCTCGGGCGCCAGCGTAGGGCCGGTCCTGTGGCAGGAAGGCTTCGACAGCCTGATGTGCCGCTCTTCAACGACTTCGTCCTCAATAACCTCGACGACGGCCTCAACTTGGGCTTCCAATACGATGACGCCGGGGCCCAAGTCCCGACCAATGGCAATCCGGGGCTCAAATGACCAAGAGTGACGGGAACCACCCGATGCATCCTGAAGTAGCGGAGCTGGTCCGCCTCATGCCGCCACCGGCCGAGGGTCCGGATCGAAAGGTCGACTGGGCCCGGGCCGAACAAGTCTGGGGGATGGCGTTCCCTTCCGACTACAAGGACTTCGTGGACGTCTACAGCAAGGGTTCACTCGTCGCCGAGAGCGTCGGGAGCTTCTTTGGTGTGGTGGTTCCGGAGTGCTCCCCCGAGGGGGAGGCCGTCGGTTCGATGCGCGAGGAGACGGAGATCGCGCAGGAGAACTGGGACGAAGGGTACGGGGATAAGCCCGAGGGCCTGCCCTCCGGAGCGGACCGCGTGGTGAGCTGGGGAGGGGATGCCGCGGCCGACCTGCTGTGCTGGCTCGTGACCGGCCCCGACCCCGACACCTGGCCGGTGGCGGTCTACTGCCGTTGCTGGAACGAGTGGTCTCTGCATGGCGCCGGTATGGCGGGCTTCCTCAGGAAGCTGGTCGCCGGCGAGTTCGAGGAGCTGCCGCTGTCCCTGGGCAGCGGAGAGTTCGACTCTGTACCGACGTTCATCCGCGACGAGGACTGACATCCGTCCGTTCTCCGTCGGCTCACCCCCGGTGCCTTCTGCGGTACCGGGGGTGAGTGGGGTTTGACCGCCGAGTAGCCCAGGGGATTCTTACCCCTCGGCCCTCACAGATCCGTACGTGACGGTCTCTCGGTCGTCGTCGGTTTCACCCTGGTCTCCTGGGCAGCCTTCAACGTCTCCAACACCCCCAGGACTGCCGGGGGTGGGCGGTGGTCACGTTGTGCCGCTCGCGCAGATGGTCGCCCTGGAGACGGGTATGCAGGAGCTGCACGCCCTGCTGCTGCAAGCCGACACCGACGAGGAGCACGTGCCGGCACCAGCAGCACCGCCGCCGGTGCTGTCGGCTGCTGCCCGGAACCTGCAGCAGTGCTGCCTGCCCCGGCCGAGCCTGCTGCCGCCGCTGCTGCAGCAGGAGCAGCAGCGGGAGGAGCCGGACCAGTAGAGGCAGCAGCAGGGCGGCGGCGAAGGGCTGCAGCGGCCGGTGATGATCTGCGGGTTTTTGTCGGTGGTTGTTCGGCATCGTGATGTCAGTTCGGTGGCGCGCTGTCTGTGCTGTTCAGCTGGTCGTGGTGAGTGGTTCGAGTGATGACGTAGATGCTGATCTGGCGCTGTCGTTTTTGGTGGTGGTGCTGGTCAGTTGGTTGCCGGTCGGTACAGCACGGTGTTTGTTTGTCTCTGTTCGTGGAGGTTTTGGCAGGGGGTTGGGCGCCGAAGGTTGAGGTCTGGGCGGTCGGCGTCGCTTTCTACGGTGTTGGCTTCAGGGCGTAGCGGATTCCTGTTGCGGTGCAGGTGAGTTGTTCGCCGTTCTGGACGGTGATGAGGGGAAGATCGGACGGCCGGGGCGGTCCTTGAGTTGTCCGTGGGTGTCGGCGGCCTGTATGAGGGGGCGCGTCCAGGTGGCGAGGGGGTGCACCTGGCATGTGCGGTGGGCTGTGCTGTCGTGGACTTTGACGGCGGTTGCCGTTTCGATGCTGCGGATGAGCGCGAGCCGGTTGATGTCTGCTCGGTCTCCTTCACGGTCACCCGTGCCGTTCCAGGGACGTCATTGAATGGATCGCCGGACGCCGCATCTCTGCCAGCCGGTTGACGTGTCGTGCTCATCCGATCCAGTACAAGCTCGACTGCGATCCCGGCCGGTCCGTCAAGCCCTGGTTCGACCAGGTCCACGAGAACGGCCCCTGGGACCACAAGACCTTCCTCCTGAAGAACTTCGCTCTCCATCAGGAGAGCAATGTCTGCTGCTACACCGGCAAGATCACCGGGATGAACGCCGAGGTCTACCACGACGTCTGGTCGAACGTGCACTACGGCTACGCGGGAGCAGCGGCCGGTCTTGACGACGACTTGCTTGAGTTCGCGGCCGCGCCCAGCCTGCCGGGCGGCAAGAACATCCCGGGAGCCGAGCACATCCCCTACGTCGGAAGGTCCGACGAGGGCGACAAGGCGACGGTTCGCTTCGGCATCGATCTCTGGAAGAAGTACGGCGCCGACCTCACCCAGGGGCAGTTCCACTCCGAACTGCTAAACATGTTCGGGGACCTCCAGGGCACCGACAAGATCTACTCGCTCGCCCCGCCGCCACCCACCATGGAGAAAGTCCCTGGGGGCTGGGTGAAATGGCACCGCTGGGCTTCCTCAGCCCGACCTACCATCACGCGCCACGGAGGCGGCCAGCTCTCTCCCGGCTGCCTCCGTGGCACCTCTTCTGGCGGAAGGCCACGCATGAAGACAGACGAAGCACGGGATGCTCCCGGGAAGAAGAGCACCTCCAACAGCGCCGGCGCCTGGCTGCTCGGTATCACCCTCTTCCTGATGACCGGATACGTGACCTCGCTGCTGCTCTTCAGTACCTGGACGAACTGCGACATCGGCGCCAACAACCCGTATCAGCTGGTGCTGCTCGTGGCCGTGTCGACCGGCATGGCGACCGCCTCGTCCCTGCTGTGGGCCCTTATGCGCAAGCTCACCGGTCGCCGGGGCCTGCTGAAGCCCCTCGCGCTGACGGTGCTCGCCGTGGCGGTACTGCTCTGGCCGGTGCTGGCAGTCTGGTACGTCTCGCCCGGCCACCCCGACAGCGTATGCACATCCGGCGGCACACCCTTGGGGTGGCCGACCTGGTTGCCCGTGTAGGGGGTTGTCCCCCGGCGGAGGAGGCGCTGCGGGGGTGACCGAGGCGATGGACGGTGGATCGCCCTGGCCGGCCCCTTCGTTCTCCGCCAGCTCCGCCAATCTCACCGCGAGTTACCCAGGCCCTCATCCCGCTCGTGAAGGGCATACCACCCATCCGGTCCCGCCGAGGCCGGACTTGAGATCGCTCACGGAATGTGTGCCAGAACCCACTACTGCTCGATAAGGCCAGGACGGCCATCTTCTCCTGGGCGCCAGGGCGTTGGTGGCATGCGATGACGCCGAAGAGGTCGAACAGCACGATGGGTCGGCGGGTGGACATGGCGTGGTTCCTCCAGGCCCGGTGGTGGGTGTCAGGGGCGGTGGGGCAGGGCGCGGGCGAGGGAGTTGAGGGATGCCAGGGCGTCGGGGCTAGCGGGGGTGAGGACGACGCTGGTCGCGCCGGCCGCGTGGCGGGCGTCGATCGCCGCGCGGGCCTGGTCGGGCGTACCGGCGATGCTCAGTTCACGCACCCAGGCGGCGGGCATGGTACGGGCGAACTCCCGGCCGTCGGGGCAGGCGGCGCGGTGTGCGCGCAGCTCGGCGGCGAAGGGCAGGGGGTCGATGTGCGCGGCCCAGTCCGGCTCGCCGATCGCCTCCAGCCCGGCGCGGACGCGGGCGAGGGCGGCTTCCTCGTCGTCGTCGACGGCCGCAGCGTCGTAGGTGACGATCTCCGGGTGCCTTGCGGTGGCGGCGGGGCCCAGATGATACAGGGAAGCGGTGATGTAGGCGGGGGTCGCGGGTTCGGCCAGGAGGAGTCCGTCGGCGACCTCGCCCGCGGCTTGCTGTGATCGGGGGCCGCGGACGCCCAGGACGACCGGCGGGATGGCCTCGGTGGCGGGGGTCTCGGTGAGGACGACGCCTTCGCAGCGCACATAGCGGCCAGCGGCGGGGCCGGGCTCGCCGCGCAGGAGCTGGCGCAGCGCGGTGGTGTACTCCTTGATCAGCGTCAGGGGGCTGGCGGGCCAGGATCCGGCCTGGCGCATCCAGTCGGGCATGCCGTGGCCGATTCCAGCGATCAGGCGCCCGGGGTAGAGCTGGGTGAGGGTGGCCAGTTCCATCGCGGTGAAGCACACGTTGCGGGCACCGGCGGGCAGGATGCCGATGCCGACGGTGATGTTCGTGGTGCTGGCCAGGACGGAGGTGGCCTGGGCGATGCCGCCGCGCCAGCCGAGATCCTCCACCACCCAGATCTGCTCGAAGCCCAGTTCTTCGGCTCGACGTGCGTAGGGCAGCACGTCACGGGCGGGAAGATCGCGGGGCAGCAGGACACCGACACGGCCGCGGGTGGGCAGGGCGTGGGGCTCGGGCATCGGGGGCTCCTTCGGGGTCGGCGGCGGGTTTTGCCTCCCCGGCCCTTGGCGGGCCGGGGAAGGGGCTTGTGCGGCACGGGTGTCAGGGGGCCGTGCCGCACAAGCGGTCAGTGGCCGATGCGGGCCATCTCACTCTGGGGCGTGCGGTTGGATCCGGTGCGCAGGACCCGGGCGCCTCGCCTGGTCGTAGCGGCCTGCTTGCAGGTGTGCTTCGCCGCGGGAGGCGAGGGCCCAGGCGTCGGTGGGGTCGATGTTGAGTGCGGAACAAGAACTCCGCCGGATCCTCCTCGGACTCCGGATCCTTTCCCGAATTCTCCGCAAACAGCGACAATTGCGCCCGCCGCCCCACAAACTGCGTCCGCGCTCGCTGCCGGATCAGCTCACCCCGCGACCGGCCCCGAATTCCCGACCCCGCCATCCCCGCACCCCCGTCACCACAACCCGCCGCGCCCACGCGACTGGCACCCGCCTTGCTCGCTGCCTGGCTGCTACCCGTCGGCAGGCGCAAGCCCTCGGTGTCCGATCCGGCCCATCTGCCAGGCACCGACCAAGCCGCCAACGTACCTTTCCCAACCAGGTGTTCAGCGGTTGTACCAAGCCATTCTTTCTACGCCCAGCGGTATCCGAGTTGGGCGAGCTGCGCGGGTTGGTCGTGGGTGAGTCGGTCGCGTCGGCTTTTCTGGAGGCGAACATCCCAGGAGCCGAGCACATTACGTACATCGGGAGGTCCGACGAGGGTGACAAAGTGACGGTACGCATAGGCATCGGCCTGTGGAACAAGTGCGGCGCCGACCTTACGCAGGGCCAGTTCCACTCCGAACTCCTCAAGATTTTCGATGGCCTGCAGGGAACCGACAAGATCTACATGACAGCGATGCCGACCGGCCGTCGGAGTGCATGTGCCCGGTGGAACAACCTTCTAGCATCACTGGGCGCCATCGGCTCGACGTAACGTAATGCGTCACAGTGGCGGTCGACCGCTGGTCGGCCGCCCCTGTGACGCGCGATTCCCGGCGGAAGGTGAATCCGTGGAGACAGAAGAAGTGCGACCTTCCCCAGTAGGCAAGAGGGAGCAGTACAGCGCTGGTGCCTGGTTGATTGGGTGGATGGTCTTTCTGGGGTCGGGGTTTGTGACCTCGCTGCTGTTGTTCAGCTCCTGGGCGAACTGCCATCTCGGTCGCAACGGGGCATACCAGTTCTTCTCGTTGGTGGTCGCGGCGACCGTGATGGCGACCGTGTCGACTGTGCTGTGGGCTGTGATGCGCAAGGCGACCGGCCGCCGCGGGCTGTTGCTGCCTCTGGTGCTGACGGTTGTCGCCACGGCGGTGCTGCTCTGGCCGGCGCTGGCAGTGTGGTACGTCTCGCCTGGGCACCCGGACAGTGCGTGCGGACCGGGCGGCACGCCCATGGGGTGGCCCAGCTGGCTGCCCCTGTGAGACGGGCCGTCAGCAGAGCGGCTTGAGATCGGCGAAGTTCAGGGCCCGCCCCGGCCCATGTGCGGGAGTCGAGGCCGATGAGGGCTCCCCCCGCACGCCGCCGCCCAGCGCAATCTCTTCAACGGCATGATCGGCCAGCTCTACCACTGCCTCCAACGGAGTCATCGATATGGCGAGGCACTGGCCTTCCCAGCTCCACCCGACGAGGTGGGCACAGAGACCGCATAACCATAGGCCGTAACTCACCGGCAGCGATCAGGAGCATGCCTAGGGGGCAGGTGGCCCAACACGGCACGGAACCTTTCCCGCCCTGCCGTGACGCTCGCGTCCCACAGACCTGAGGCGTTACCGCTCAGCGAGAGGGACTGGAGCCGTTGTTCCTCAGCGAGAAGGCTGGCACCCGCCACGTTCTGGTCCAGCATCCCCATCGCGGTGAGCGCCGCATGGCCGCAGGACACCGCGTCATCAGCGTTTCCCAAGCCGTGTGCCAGCAGGGCATACCGCAGGCTGAGGGCAGCGAAGAAGGCGTAGGTGTCGGCGACATCGGTGATCCCCTCCTCGTTCGGCTGAAGCTCCGGGAACCGCTCCAGCAGGCGTACGCGCTCGGCGGCGTCGGCGAGCGACCGGTCGGCATACCAAAGATCGCGTACGGACTCCGCATAGAAGTCACAGGTCGGCTTCCCGCCCCGGCGCGTCCGCCCGCAGGCCCACGAACAGCGGCGCCATGCGTTCGGCGCAGGCGGCGACATACAGGCGGATCGCCTCACCGTTCCCGTCACGAAGTGCCTCCGCGACGGCCCCCTCCACCAGCGTCTCCACGTCCCACCCTCATCCCGTTCGAACAGATCGACAGGCTACACAGCGGGCTGACGGCCGCAGCTTGACGAGTGAGGACCCTGAGGTGTCTGGATAGCCCTGTTCACCGGACTGAGCCCGCGCTGTTTCAGCAAGCTCGTAACCGCGCTGCGCCTTGAAGGGGATCAGAGCCCGCCCTTTGCGCAGCGACCGGGCAGGGGGCCGCGGCACCCGCCCGGACACCACGGCGGCCCACAGAGCCCCGTGCAACGCCGCCCTGCAACAAGGGTGCAGCAGAGTCCGGGTTGTACCTCTGACCTGCCGGACATCACCGCAGGGCCAGGCCGGGGGAGCGTGCTGCACTTCTGGGCTGGCGGCCCGTGCGGGGAAGTCAGTCGGCCGGGACTGACACGGGGGCGCCTGGCAGGGCGCCTTTCAGGACGTTCGGCAGCGTTCTCCAAGGTGTCTTGGGGGGCGCTTCACAGGGCGCCTTACGACCGTATGGCGGCCGGATAACGGTGCAGG
The DNA here is from genome assembly GCF_042802415.1 of Streptomyces sp. NPDC057486. Lineage (NCBI taxonomy): Bacteria > Bacillati > Actinomycetota > Actinomycetes > Kitasatosporales > Streptomycetaceae > Streptomyces > Streptomyces sp. NPDC057486. The sequence continues at coordinate 81,168 of NZ_JBHVEE010000028.1, forward strand.
TCAGACCATGCGGTCAAGGGGAGCCGATCACGCCGACTACTTCTCTGAGAGACCCCTTTGGGGAACTGGTGAAGCTCCGACCATCTACCCAACCGCCCTCAAGATGGCGCACCGCCTCGTCGACGGGTTGGAGATCTCCCGGCCTGGCTTGATCGAGCAGTAGTGACGTCACTGGTCGACGGGTTTGGGAGGCACGGGGGCTCTTGCCGGGGCAGCAATCAGATGCTCTTGGTGAAAGGTGCTGGTCATGCCGCAGATGTCGAAGGTCAAGCTGTACGCGGCGATCCGGCGTGACCATCGCGGCGGCATGTCGATGCGAGAGCTTGAGCGCAAGCACGGCGTGACCTGGTGGACAGTGCGCAAGGCGTTGGACTCGTCCTGACCGGAGCCATCGCCGGCCCTGACGGTCTGGCTGAACCCCGACCGCACGAGCAATCCGGGCGGCTGGATACCCATAGCCGGGCTGGCCCGTTCCCCAGCTCTGGGAATCGGGCCTCGGCTGCTGGCAGGATGACCGGATGGACGACGACACCGCCCCTACCCGGGGCGACCAGGTTAGCCTTCGTGCGGCCTGTCCGCCGGCGGTGAGCGCGGCGCTGAAGCGGCTCGCCGCGACTACCCGCCACGACACGGCAGAATTCGAACAGGCGCTGTTTGGCCTGGCGCTGCTGTGCGCGGAGGCACCGGTTGAGGCCCTTGAACTACTCGTGTCGGCTACGGCGGCACCGGACCCGATGTTGCGGCGCGCAGGGATTGAGGGCCTCGGCATCTTCGGCCCCGACGCCGTGGCGCACGCGCCGATCATCGCCGCCGCACTCTCCGACCCGGATTCCGATGTGCGGGCGGCAGCGCATGTTTCTCTCAAAGCCGTACTCAGGCGGAACGAGCCCGACGAGGAACTCCGCACTGCCGTTCGCCGGGCAGTCGAGCAGTCGAGCAACGGCAGCCAGCCGACAGGCAGCCGGGAGACGCCTTAGGTGTACTGACCCGTGAGGTTGGGGACGCGGCTGGCGGGTGGTTGACCCTTGAGCGCGGTGTGTCCGCGGTGGTGATTGTAGGTGTGGAGCCACTGTGGGTAGGCGTCGCGTCGTTCGGCCTCGGACCGATAGGGCCTCGTGCAGGCACATTCGTCGAGGAGGGTGCGGTTGAAGCGCTCGACCGTGCCGTTGGTCTGGGGCCGGTACGGCCGCGTGCGCTTGTATGAAATCCCTTTTTCAACAAGAGAGTTGCGCCAGAGGTGTGACTTGTAGCAGGAGCCATTGTTGGTCAGGACCCGGCGGACGGTGATCCCGGCGTCGGTGAAGTATGTGCGGGCCCGTTGCCAGAAGCCGAGCCCTGGGCCAGTGCCGCAGGTCAGGTGTGTGGTGATCACGTGGGGATCACACAAAAAGGGCGCCGTACGGGCGTGATCTTGACGGCGCCCTCGGCGTCCGTGCCGCTATGCCGCGTGTTCGGGGATGGCGACCCCGGTACCTCATTGGTACCGAGGTCTCAGTGCCGCCGGAAGGTCAGATGTGCGCGCCGATGTACTTCGGAACCGACCCGTACTTGTTGTCTCCGGGCTGGCTGTTACTGGAGAAGAAGTAGAGCAGGACGATGTCGCCGACCAGCGGGATCAGTCCAATCAGGAGCCACAAGCCGGAGCGCCCGTCATCATGCAGGCGGCGGACGCCCACGGCGAGCGAGGGGAGGAGCATCGCTAGCGCGTAGAGCACTTGAAGCGGAGTGAAGTCGATTGCGCGTCCGACCGCGAACAGCACGATGCTGATCGCGAGGTTGAACAGATTGAACACCCAGTATTCGGTCCGACGTGCGCGCCCGCTGAACACCGCGTACTTCTTGAGCACGTCTATGTACCAGTGCATGTGATGCCCCCACGGCCATCGTTGGATGCCGTCCTGAAGGGATCAAGCAGGCAGTACGTATGGTCCTGTCCTGTCCCGTGCAGGTCAAGACACATCTCGGTGACCGCGGCCGTGGGACGGCGCAGGGGTGATTGGGCCTACTTGTTGGCCGCTGTACTGCCGCCGTCCTGGACGCCTGAGCGTGAGCAAGGGCGCCTCGCCGCAATGGCGAGGCGCCCAACTACGTCCGAAGCGTCTATGTCGCCTCGACCGCGAGCGCGTACCGCCCGCGCTCCGCACGGGGAACCGTCAGCAGCCGATGTGGCTGCGGGTCCGCGGCGAAGGCCAGTGGGGATGAGATGCGGCGGCGTGTCAGCCTCCGTCGGTGCTGTTTGTCCAGCCGTGCCTGTTCGGGCATTTGAAGGTGTGGTTGGACCGCAGCTGGAAGTCGCCGCGGTCGTCCCAGGCGTGCGTGCCCTCCACCGGGGGCTCGCCGCACCGCCAGCATTCGCACGACTCCCGCCGGGACCATCCTGCACGGCCAGGCGGACGATGCGCGATAGCACTCCCGGCGACCGCGGCTGATCGTAGGCGAGGCTTTGCTGGAACTGCCCCGATCCTGGGGCCTGTGACATGTCTGAGCTGATGTTCAGCCGCGGGTCGGATCTACCGGAGAAGGCCTCTGAACTGGGAAGATTGGGTTTTTCTAGGGTTCCCTACACCCCCAACGGGAGGCGCTCGTGATGCTGAAGTCGGGACGATCCAGGAGGATTCAGGTGAGCACAAGCGGGGCTCAGGCAGCGGCCTTCTTCCGTGAGATCGCTCGGACTCGTACCGTTTGGTGGGTTCGAGACGACGACGGCAGTCCGACCCCGGTCTCAAGTTCTGGGCAACCAGCTTTCCCCTATTGGTCGTCGAAGACCCGTGCGCAGCACGCCGCTCAGCTATGGGGTCATCAATTTCGAGCTGTTCCAATGCCGCTGGATCATTGGCGAAGCGCGGCTTTGCCAGATCTAGCCAAGGACAACTTCCGGGTAGGGATGGGACTGCTGCACGGATTGTCGTCGACGGGTGAAATGAGGACCACGGACGGCGGATCAAAAGCGGGCCACTGCGTGATCTCTTGATCATCCTGACTTCACTGGTATGGGAGTCAGGAGGGAAGAGAGGTGATCGGCGTGGAGGACTGGGCTGAGATCCGTCGGCTGCACCGGGCCGAGGGCCTGTCGGCCCGGGCAGTGGCCCGGCAGTTGGGGATCTCGAGGGGCACTGTCCTGCGGGCCCTGGCCTCGGACCGGCCGCCGGTCTATCAGCGCCCGCTGAAGGGCTCTGCCGTGGACGTGGTCGAGCCGGCCATCCGCGAGCTGTTGAAGCAGACTCCGACGATGCCGGCCACGGTGATCGCCGAGCGGATCGGGTGGGACCGCGGCCTGACCATCCTCAAGGAGCGGGTGCGCGAGCTGCGGCCGGCCTATCTGCCAGTCGACCCGGTCTCGCGCACGGTCTACTCGCCCGGTGAGCTCGCCCAGTGCGATCTGTGGTTCCCGTCGGCGGACATCCCGCTCGGCTACGGGCAGAGGGGTCGGCCTCCGGTCCTGGTCATGGTGTCGGGCTACTCGAGGATGATCACGGCCCGGATGCTGCCCTCGCGGACCACCGCCGACCTGATCGACGGGCATTGGCGACTGCTCAGCGGCTGGCAGGCCGTCCCGAAGGTGCTGGTCTGGGATAACGAGAGCGGGGTGGGCCAGGGAAAACTGACGTCGGAGTTCGCGGCGTTCGCGGGCCTGCTCGCGATCCGGTTCCATCTGTGCCGGCCACGCGACCCGGAAGCGAAAGGCCTGGTGGAACGGGCGAACGGCTATCTGGAGACCAGCTTCCTGCCCGGCCGCACGTTCGCGGGACCAGGCGACTTCAACACCCAGCTGACCGGATGGCTGCAGGTCGCCAACCGCAGGCACCATCGCACGATCGGCTGCCGGCCTCTCGAGCGCTGGGACACCGACAAGGCGGCGATGCTTGCCCTGCCGCCGGTCGCCCCACCGAACTGGTGGCCCCTGCACACCCGCGTGGGCCGTGACCACTACATCCGCGTCGACACCTGCGACTACTCCGTCCACCCCCGTGCCATCGGCCAGCAGATCACCGTCCGCGCGGACACCGAGGAAGTCATCGCCACCACCCGCGCGGGCGAGACCGTCGCCCACCACAGCCGCTGCTGGGCCCGCCATCAGACCATCACCGATCCCGAGCACGCCGCCGCGGCCGAGATCCTGCGCGGCCAGGCGATCCGTCAGCGCGCGTCACATGCCCGGGCCCGAGGCCTGGCCGGCCTTGCCCCCGACGACCTGGGCGTCGAGGTCGAACAGCGCCGGCTCGGCTCCTACGACCGCATCTTCACCCTCATCGAGGGGGGCGCCGCGAAGGAGGACACCTGATGCCTGCCACCACGACCGCCACCAGTGGCCCGGCGACCCGCACCACCCGGCAGACCACAGCTGACCTGGCATTCCTCGCCCGCGC
>NZ_JBHVEE010000029.1:0-84344 GCF_042802415.1 Streptomyces sp. NPDC057486
ACCGAGGCGTTCCTGGGGTAGGCGACCGCGGCGCCGTACCTCGGCGGTTCCGGCCGGCTCGGGCGTCGGTGACGGCTCGGCGGATCCTCGGGGAGAGGGTCCGTCGACTGCTCGGGAGTGAGGCTGCTCAGCGGCAGGGCAGGAGGGACCATGTCCTTGACCTCGCCCCTCCCTGCCCTGCTCGGGACTGGAGCTGCGGATGTTCGGCTGAACATGCGTAGCTCCCGAGCCCGGGCCGGCCGGATCATGGTCCGGGCCGGCGTCCCGTCGGCCGCGGACAGGCCGTAAAGCCGGTTCAGGCGGCGCCGGTTCGCACCACGGAGACCGCCACCGTCGCGTAACGCATCGTGAAGCTGCCGCCCATCGAGTCGATGGCCGCCCCGACACCCTCCAGCACCTCCGCCAGCCTGTCCGATGGGAGCCGGGTGAAGGCACCCTGGGTAGGCATCTGATCCAGCCATGTGTCCCGGGTGTAGGACCACTCCCAGTCGAATCGCCACTGCTCCGGTTCGCTGAACCCGCACACCTCGCGGATCCCGTCTGCGGCCTTGGTGAACAGCACCTGGTACCCGTCCAGGGCCGGCCTCGTCATCTCCTGGAAGTTGAACGGCGAGTCGGGCATCACCCGGCGGCAGACCGCGGCAACGGCTCCCGCCACGACGGGCGGAAGCTGAAAGACGTTCCACAATGCCGCCAGCCGTCCGCCGGGGCGCAGCACCTGCGCGGCCTTGGCCGCCCCGGCGAGGGGGTCGATCCAGTGCCAGGCCTGGCCGGCGACGACCGCATCGAATGACCGGCCGACCGGGTCCCAGGCTTCGAACGTCGCCACGTCAACCTCGACCCCGAGACGCCGCGCCAGGTCGGCCATCCGCGCGTCGGGCTCGACCCCGAGCACCCTGCAGCCGGCTGCCTGGAACTGCCGGGCGGCGATTCCGGTACCACAGCCGACGTCGAGGACGTCGGGGCCTGGGCTGCCGGCGACGATCCGGTCCACCATGGCGTCGGGATAGCGGGGCCGGGCCCGGTCGTACCGTTCGGCGTCCGTGCCGAACGACTCCGCTGCCTGCCGGTACTGATGAGGCTCGCTCCCGGAAGGGCACGCTCGAGCCGGCGGTATAGTGGGCATGCGCCCATTACTAGTGGGCACATGCCCACCCGTCAACCGGGCAGGCCCAGCGAGCGAAAGCAGAGACGCACGGTGCCGACAGGGGTAGCCATCCGCAACGCGCGCGAGCAACTGTTCGACGCCGCCGAGCGTGTCCTGCTCCGGGACGGGCCGAACGCGCTGACCAGCCGGGCGGTCACCACGGAGGCAGGCTGCGCCAAGGGGGTCCTGCACCGGCACTTCGCCGACTTCGACGCCTTCCTCGCCGAGCTTGTGCTGGACCGGATCGCCCGGATCGACAACCAGGCCTCTGCCTTGCGCAACTCCGCCGGGGCCGACACCGTGGCCGGCAACCTCACCGGCGCGCTGACAACCCTGTTCGAGTCGGTCGCCGTGGCGATCGTCGGCCTCATCATCTCGCGGGACGACCTGCGAGCCCGGCTGCGCCAGGCCACTCCGACCGGCGTGCCGATGCTGGCGGAAGCTACGGCCATGATCGCCTCCTACCTCACCATCGAGCGTGAACGGGGACGCATCGCCCCCGACGCCGACGTCCACACACTCGCCCCCACGCTGATCGGCGCCGGGCACCTGCTCTTCGCCGACCGCGAAGGCACCCCGCCGGAGGCCGGAGCCGTCCACAAGGTCGTGAGCACGGTCATCGCCGGCGTCGTGCGAGAACCGCTGCCGCCAACGGCCCAGCAGCAAGGGGTCGACCACGACGTGGCCGTCGTCGCCGATGCCGACGAGGTCCCATAGGTCCAGCCAGGAGGCCGTCACGGGCGAGGGTGAGCCGTCTTTCACCTGTTCGTGAACACGCCAAAACCTTTGACCCGTGATCCCCGTCGGCGAACGCGGCCCGCAGGAGCCTCCGCCGGGGCTCCCGCACGAGTGAAAGCCCGACACGTCCGGCGGAGGGCACTCGACCCGCCTTCCTGCCCGACGCCGCGGAGCGGGCGCGGCACGGCGGCATCGGCTCGCGCGCTGATCAGCGCGATACCGGCCGTCGATCGCCTGTCGGCAATCACTACGGATGGTCACCGTCGTTCGACTCCCTGGGTTCCCCGGAGTCCGATTCTCCGCGCCCGGCGCGTGCGGCCCCGTTTGACGCGATCTGACGGCAGGACCGAGAGATCCTTGAATCAGCAGTGGACTCGAAGGCGGGACGGACAGCCATGGATACATCGGCGAGCATGCCTCGTGACTCCCTCACCTCCGCCTCGGCTCTTGCCATGGCGGCTCCGGATGGGACGCTGACCAGCTGGAGCGCCGGTGCGGAACAGTTGCTCGGATACTCCGCCGATGAGGCCGTCGGCCGACGAGCGGCAGCGCTGCTTGCATCGCCCCTCCCCACCGGCGTTCGTGAGCGTTGGAATCGGCAGGAGGACTGGACCGGGCAGGTGGTACTCCGCCACCGGGACGGCAGCGCGGTCGAGTGCCGGTTGCGGGCGCGTCCGCTGCCCACGGGTGACGGGCGAGCCAGTTGGCTGCTGGAGGGCGTCCCGGTGGCGGAGGAGGTGGACCGCGCCACGGACTCTCTGCTCTGCTGGTCGTTCTACCAGTCCCCGTTCGCCCTGGCGATCTACGACACCGAGGGCCGACTCCTGCGGGCCAACAAACCCATGACCAAGCAGCTCGCCGCCTCGGAGCAGGATCTTCGCGGGCTCCGGATCACCGAGCACATGTCCGATCCTGGCTTCCGGGCCCCGGAACGGGCCCTCGATCGCGTGTTGCGGACCGGTGAGTCCGAGCACATCGAGAACTACGTGAAGGTGCCAGGAGAGGCACAAGCTCACCCCTGGATCATCCACTTCACCCCGCTCAAGGACTCCCTCGGGCTGGTGCACGGCGTGCAGTTGGCCGCCCTCGACTTCTCCGAACAGTTCGCGGCCCGCGAGCGTCTGGCGCTGCTCGATGACGCCAGCAGGCGTATCGGCAGCAGCCTGGACGTGGCCCGCACCGCCCAGGAACTGGCCGACGTGGCCGTGCCCGCCCTCTCGGACTTCGTCTCGGTCGATCTCCTCGACGCCGTGCTGCACGGCGAGGAGCCTCCGGCGGTCCCTCTCCACGGTCCCTTGCTGCTGCGGCGCGCAGCTGTCCGCCCCGATGTGAAGGCCGTCGTCACGGTCGGCGCGTCGTCCCGCTACCCGGAGTTCTCTCCGGTTGCTCGCTGCCTGACCACCGGTCGCGGCACCGTGCACCAGATCGGCGAGCCCGAGATCACCCGCTGGCTGGCCCACGACCCGGACCGAACCGCCTGGGTGAGTCAGCACGGCGCGCACTCGCTGATGACGGTGCCGCTGCGCGGCCGCGGCACCAACCTCGGCGTTGTGCTCTTCGTCCGTCTGGATCCGTCCGCCGGGCCGTACGGGCAGGAGGACCTGCAGATCGCCGAGGAGCTTGTGGCGCGCGCCGCAGTCTGCCTCGACAACGCCCGCCGCTACACGCGCGAACACACCACGACTCTGGCCCTCCAGCACAGCCTTCTGCCGCAGGAGATTCCCGAGCAGTCCGCTGTCGACGTGGCCAGCCGCTACTTGCCCGCAGACTCGAAGGTCGGTGTCGGCGGTGACTGGTTCGACGTGATCCCGCTCTCCGGCGCCCGCGTCGCCCTCGTTGTCGGCGATGTGGTCGGTCACGGGATCCACGCCTCCGCCGCCATGGGGCGCCTTCGCACCGCCGTACGCGCCCTCGCCGACGTCGATCTGGCCCCGGACGAGCTGCTTGCGCATCTGGACGACCTCGTCGTCCGGCTCGGATCCGGGCCCGAGTCCGGAGCCGGGGCGCCCTTCGGAGAACTCGGAGCCACCTGCCTGTACGCGGTCTACGACCCCACCTCCCGCAAGTGCTCACTCGCCAGCGCCGGCCACCTCTGGCCCGCTCTGGTGACCCCTGACGGCAAGGTGGAGATCCTCGAACTGCCCACCGGCCCGCCGCTCGGCCTGGGCGGGCTGCCCTTCGAATCCGTTGAACGCGAACTGCCCGAAGGCAGTCTCCTGTCCCTCTATACCGACGGCCTTGTCCTGGCACGCCATCGCGATGTCGACGCCGGCCTACACGCTCTGCGCACGGCCCTCGCGGACACGGCTCCGTCCTTGGAGACCACCTGCGACCACGTGCTCGATGCTCTGCTCGCCGAACGGCCCGCCGATGATGTCGCGCTGCTCGTCGCCCGTACCCGTGCCCTGGACAGCGGGCACATCGCCGTCTGGGACCTTCCCGCCGATCCGGCCTTTGTGGCCGAAGCCCGCTCTCGGACGACCGCCCAACTGCACGCCTGGGGGCTGGACGACCTGTCCTACGTCACCGAACTCGTGGTCAGCGAGCTTGTGACCAACGCGATCCGCTACGCTGCCGCGCCCATTCAGCTGCGGCTGATCAAGGAACGGACACTGATCTGCGAGGTCTCCGACGCCAGCAGCACCGCACCGCACCTGCGCCGTGCCCGCATCTTTGACGAGGGCGGACGAGGCCTCATGCTGGTCGCCCAGCTGACCGAGCGCTGGGGAATGCGGCATACCGGCACGGGCAAGACCATCTGGGCCGAGCAACCCCTTCCCGTGTAGGTGCGCGGTACCGGTGAGGGGGCGCGTCGGTCGCCCCGGAGGCGCGGGCCTCGCACAGCGACCGGCCGCGGGGAGAACGGTCTCCCCCGCCCGTCGGAGGTCGTTGGAAGTTTGCCCGGATATGCTGCGTTTTGTGATCACGCTCCAACGGCTGCGACGCCGTCCTCCTCGCTACGGCGGCCCGTGGGAATCTGCGCTGCTGTCACCAGTGATCCTGACTGCCTTCATCGCCGGCCTGGCGTTCGCCACACCGAGAGAGGTCGCCTTCAGCCGCCTCCTGCCCGCCGCCCCCGCTCTCGCCGCCTCCTTCTGGCCCGTGCTCCCCACTGCCCTGTTGGGGGCACTCTGCCTCGTGATCATGATCGGTCTCGGCCTCATCTACGCCGACCTGGGGACGGCGTACACAGGGGCTGCGATCGTCGCGGTCACGGCAGCGGCCGCATACTCAAGCCACATCAGAATCCAGCGGGAGGAGGCGCTCTTCCACATCCGCATCGTCGCCGACACAGCGCAGAAGGTGTTGCTGCGCCCCCTGCCACGCAGCATCGGAGGAGTCGAGATCGAGTCGCTCTATCTGGCGGCCCAGGCGCAGGCAAGGATCGGCGGCGACTTCTACGAGGCGGCCGACACACTGTACGGGGTCCGGCTTCTCATCGGCGACGTACGCGGCAAGGGCCTGTCCGCGGTAGGGGCAGCCTCGGCGGTGGTCAACTGCTTCAGGGAAGCCGCATACGACGAGCCCGACCTGAGAGGCATCATCCACCGCCTGGAGACCAGCACTGCCCGCCACAGCGCCGCGCACCCCTCCCAGGACCTGCCGGAGCGCTTCGCCACCGCCCTGCTCGCCGAGATCCCGCACGGCGCCGACCACGTCAGGCTCCTCAACTGCGGGCACCCCCCGCCGTTGCTCATGCACCACGGGGAGATCCACGTCCTGGACCCCTCCACCCCCTCGCCGCCCCTCAACCTCGCGGCGCTTCTCGGAGACGACTACAGCATCGAAACCGTCGACTTCGCCCCGGGCGACCAACTGCTGCTCTACACCGACGGTGTCACGGAGACCCGGGACCGTACCGGCGAGTTCTTCCCGCTGCCTGACTGGATGCGGCGGCAAAGCCCTGACACGCCCCGCGAGTTGATCGACCGGCTTCACGGGGATCTCCTCCGGCACAGCAACGGAAACCTCAACGACGACATCTCGGCCCTCGCCGTACGCCGCCCGAAAACCCCCGCCACCGAAGACATCGGTCACCCCGCTTAGAGCGGCACCTGCCGCAGTGGCGGCCCCGTGGGTGGGGACGGCCCCGGGGTCATGGGCGGACCTGGGCGGGGGTGGAGCGGACGCGACGGAGCTCGGCCCACACTCGTGCTGCGGTCCGGTCGGCACACGAAGCTGCCGACAGATAGGGGTGGTCTCGGTCGAGAACCCGTCCACCGGGAGCTTCGTCATGTTGTGCAGAGATTCCATTCGCCTGCACAGAACCTCGGCCGGCAGAGGCTCAGTGATCGAATTCCGTCCAACCAGGAGATGCCTGATCCGGTTGCCGTCTGTCGTCAGGACAGCGCCTCACGACCTCGGGCGCGGCCGTCACGTCCAGGCGTTCGATGGCGACCATGGCCGCATCGTCGCTCAGGTGACCGCCTGCATGACGCTGAAGATCGACCTTCAGGTGCGCCAGCAGGGATTCCGGATTCCTGGAGAGGCAGGCGGAGACCGCTTGCGGCAAGGAGTAGAAGACTCCTGAAGGGTCACGGGCTTCGATGACACCATCGGTGTACAGGAGCAGGACGTCACCGACATCGAACGTGAACGTGTCGGTCGTGGAGCTCGCAGCCAGCAGATTTCCGAGTCCCAGAGGCGGCGAAGGCTCTCGTGCCTCCAGCGGGATCACCAGGTCGCCACGGAGCAGAAGAGGCGGCGGATGTCCGCAACTGATCAGGTGGATCTCGCGAGATGCGTCAGGGACTTCGATCACCACTGCGGTGACAAACGTCTCCGACCCGTCAGCGGTCTCTGCTCGCTCCTGGTGTGTGTCAGCCGTATTGGCTGCGACACCCGTGTCCAGGAGAGCCGCCAGTTCGGACAACTCGGTGTCCTTGTGGGCCAGTGCACGAAAAGCACCGAGCACATCGGCAGCCTCGCCGATGGCATCGAGGCCCCTGCCTCGCACATCTCCGACGATCATCCGGGTTCCGTCGCCGGCGCGTGCCTGCGCATACAGGTCGCCGCCCAGCTGCGCCTCGTCCTCTGCAGCCAGATAGACCGAGGCAATGTGCAAGGGACCGCTCCGTACGGGCAGGGGGCGCATCACCACGTGCTGGGCCGCCTCGGCGACCGAGCGCAGCTGATTGAGCCGCTGATCGCTTCGCTCCCTCAGACCGGCGAGGAAGGCGGCGAACGCAGAGATCAGGAAGAGCGCGATGATCTGGTACGTGTGATTGAGGTCGGTGAAGTCGGTGCGCATGACAGCTACCAGCGCCTGTGCAAGTACGGCAACCGCACCGACGAAAGCAGTCATGCGGAGACCGGCGAAGGAGGCCGTCACGGCCGGCGCCGCGACGAGGGACGGACCGACGTGGACCTCAGGCGGTACCAGGACGTCGACGGCGGTCACCAGGCCAACCAGACCGAACGGCACGGCCAGCAGTGCCTTCGAATACGGTCCGTGCTGGTGCAGTGACAAGCGACCGCTCCAGGAATCCACACTCCAGGCATACCGCATCCCTTCGCGGTCCGCCCGCGACGAACGCAGCACCCACGACGCCCATGTGAAGGACCGCAGATCAGCTCGTCCGACGGAAATGGCAGCGAAGGCTCCGGCCCCACTCCGAGGGCGCGGCACGCTCTTCTGACGCACTGACTCCCTGCGCGTTCGCGCTCACCCAGGGTGCCGCCCAAACTCTGCACCGCGCGGGTCGTACAACTGCCTGCGCAGCGCCACCACGACGGCGGCGCAGACGGCGCCGATCGCGATACCGCCGCCACAGGCCGGCGGACAACACATGGCGGTGCGGTACTCGCCGCGCGCGGCATCAGCCGGCTCTTCGTCGCCGGCGCGCAGACCGACGAGTGCATCCGCTCGACGCTCCACGGCGCGATCACCCGCGGCTACGACGCGACGCTGGTCGGCGACGCCCACACCACGGAGGACTTGTCCCAGTACGGAGCGCCGACACCCGACAAGGTCATCGCCCACACGAACCTGTACTGGAAATACCACACGGCTCCCGGCCGGACCGCGGGCACGGTCAACACCGCAGACGTCGATTTCGCTGTGAAGGCCGGCGCCTGAGACGAGGCGCCTGCCTTCACCGCTACCGGCCTCAAGGCCCGAGTGCCACTGGTGCACGCGGGGCCGAACCTGGCGATCATCGACTTCGTCCGCGGGATCGAACCGCAGGCCCTGGAGACTCTGGAGAACGTGTCGGACCGGGAGCCACAGGGCATCGTCGCGGTCTGCGACGACTTGGACCCGAGTCGCGGCCGCTTACATGCGCGACTGCCGGGCCGGTCGCCCGAGTTCGCACGGGAAGGGCCAAGACACCGCCCGACCCGGAATGCCCGTTCCCGCAACGATGTTGTCGTACCCGTGGGTGATTCGCGCCTGCCGTGGACGATGGAGGGACCCTGTGCCGCCGATCTCCGAGCCCCTGCGGAAGTTGGGGTTCCTGACCATCGGGTTGTTCGACGCCGCTGAGCCCCGCCGCGGGCACGAGTCGACGCTGGAGATCATCGAGCTGGGTGAGCGGCTGGGCTTCGACAGTGCGTGGGTGCGGCACCGGCATCTGCAGTACGGCATCTCCTCCCCCGTCGCCCTGTTGGCAGCGGCCTCCCAGCGCACCAGTCGTATCCAGCTGGGCACCGCGGTCATTCCGCTGGGCTGGGAGAACCCCCTGCGTCTTGCCGAGGATCTTGCGACGGTCGACATCCTGTCCGGGGGCCGCCTCAATCCGGGGGTCAGCGTGGGCCCGCCGATGCACTTCGCCAAGGTGCGGGAGGCGCTCTACCCCGGCACCGCCGATGCCGAGGACTTCAGCTACGAGCGGGTCCGTCGGCTGCTGGACTTCGTGCGCGGCGCACCCGCGACCGACTTCAGCGGCGTCGAGGGCTTCGAGGTGTTCTCCGACCGCGTCCAGCCTCAGTCCGCCGGCCTGGGCAGCCGTATGTGGTACGGCGGCGCCAGCCTGCGATCGGCCGAGTGGGCGGGTGCGCATGGCATGAACTTCCTCACCAGCAGCGTCGTGAAGGCGGAGAAGTCCGAGGACTTCGGCGAGATCCAGCTCTCGCACATCCGGACGTTCCGCGCCCATCACCCCGACGGCGACCGCGCCCGGGTCTCGCAGGGGCTCGTCGTCGTTCCGACCGATTCCGCCTCGCCGGAGCAGCGCGCGAAGTACGAGGAGTACGCCCGCACGCGACTGCCGCGTACCGCTCAGCCGCAGGGACCGGCGCGCATGATGTTCGCGCCCGATCTCGTCGGGCCCTCCGCCGAGATCGCCGAAAGGCTCTACGCGGACGCCGCCTTCCGGGAGGTCGACGAGGTCGCGTTCGCTCTGCCGTTCACCTTCGACCACGACGACTACGTCCAGATCCTCACCGACATCTCCACCGTTCTCGGGCCGACCCTGGGCTGGCGGCCCGACTCCTGAGGCCCGGCACATACGGACCGACGGGTGTGCCGGGGCGTCCTGTCCATGCTGCACACGGACATTGCCGGCAAGCACCTGCCGCGGGACTCGGCTTGCCGAGGCTCGGTCACGACACAGAACGCGGTGGCCGCCCTGTGCCGAGCAGTGGCGCTGTCTCCCTGTAACGGCTCACGCCCCCATGACGGCGTACGTCCCCGGAGCACACGGTGCTCCGGGGACGTATGTGCCTGTGGCGCGCCGCCACTCGTCAGTGGTCTTGCGGCGCGGGGTAGGCCTTGGGCAGGCGCATGCCGCGTTCGGCCATGATCTCCCGCACGTGGTTGGGGTAGTTGGTGATGATGCCGTCGACGCCCATGTCCATCAGCGTCTCGACCGTGGCCTTGTCGTCACAGGTCCACGGGATGATCTTCAGGCCGCGGGCATGCGCCTCGGAGATCATCTTCTCGTCGGGGTAGAAGCGGAAGTTCGGGTCCGCGACGGTGCCGTTCTGCGGGAAGCCGTAATTGGGGGAGAGCGCGGTGACACCCGGGACAGCAGAGGCGGCCTTGACGAAGTCGCCGTCGTAGTCGTCGACGTCGATGCCTCCCAGCCACGGGGAGGCGCCGGGCTTGCCGACCTGAAGGAAGTCGTAGTTGGTCAGCGCCACCAGCGGGTAGGACGGCGCGAGCTTGTGCATCTCCTTCAGCGCGCCCCAGTCGAAGGACTGGATGGTGACCTGCCGCTCGATCCCCGAGCGGTGGATCTCCTCGTGGACGCGGCGGACGAACAGCTCGCGCGGCGCCGTCTGCTCCGGCGCGCCCGCCTCGACCTTGGTCTCGATGTTGAGCTTGACCTGCTTGGCGTTGTAACTCTTCACGAGATCGAGGACGTCCTTGAGCTCCACCATCCGGAAGCCCTTGACCTGCTCCTGCTCGGGAAAGCCGGGCAACTGCTGGTAGCCGCAGTCCATGGTCCTGATCTGGGCCAGCGTCAGGTCCTTGATGTACTTCCCGACGTACGGGTACATCGGGTCGCCCGGCGTCACCGGCCCGGTGTCCTTGCACTTCTGGGCGCTGATCTGCCGGTCGTGGTTGACGACGACCTTCTGGTCCTTGGTGATCTGGGTGTCCAGCTCCAAGGTGGTCACTCCGAGGCGCAGGGCCTTGGCGAAGCCCTCCAGGGACTCCTCGGTGGTCATGCCGATGCCGCCGCGGTGGGCCTGGAGGTCGAAGTGGGTCTGCTGGGGCGGGACGTGGCCGTTGTGAGTCGTGGCCGCGTGGGCCGTCGTGGGGAGCACGAGCGCGGGTACGACGGCCAGCGCGGCAACTGCATGCCGGAGGGACATGTGAACCTCATGTGCATCGGACGAACGGGACCCTGTGACGCTAAGCCGCAGTTCCAGCCCGTACGAAGCCCAGACGTGAGGGCACCGTGAATGCCCGGGGAACTGTTGTTCAGCGGGCACCGCAGCGAACCGTCCCGCCGCACGGGAGTCCGCCCACGCCGTCGAGGTCACCGTCCGAGCGGCGGCTGACCCGCGTCCCCTTCGACAAGGCATCGCTTTCCCACCAGCCGCCAAGCCTGATCGGGCCTTGGGAACTTCCTGGCCGGGCGCTGGGTCATGAGCGTGATCGTGCCTCAGGTGAGGTGGGCCTTGCCGTGCTGGGCCGGCCTCATCGCGGGGTCATGAGTCAGCGGGGCCCCAGGGTGAACAGCGCGACTATCAGCAGGACCAGCAAGGCCCAGCCGAGCACCCCGATTCTCCGGCGCTGCGGGTTGCGCCCCTGGCGCCATGCGTTGACCTCGTGCGGAGCGTCTCCCATGGTCAAACATCCTACGACCCGACGTCCACAGCGGGGTCGGCTCGTGTCCACCGTCCATGGGCGGGGTCCTCGTGGCCCCCTTGGGGACCAGGAGCCCCTCTCGGCGGTCGGGCAGTGTTCGCCTTCCGGGTGCGGTTCCTCATGGGCGGCAACGGGAACGGTCGGGACCCGCCGGTGATCGCAGAGCGACAACGCCGGTGGCGGCCCCCTGCGCGAAGCGGCCCTTCCCGCCCAGGCGGCGGCAGCGGCTCAACCCGACAGCAGCCGACGGGGAAGGGCCGCAACGCGCCCTGAGTGGCCTCATACGCGCAGATGGGTGATTTCGACTACCCTCGAAAGGTGTGCAGAGAGCCGCCTGAGCTCGAACTCTGGACAGCGAGGTCAGGACATGACCAAGATGCCGAAGCCATCCCAGCCCCCACACGACGAGGGGCCGAGCCGGCACAAGGGGGCGGCGGAGCGCGATCTGCGCGCCCACGGGCAACGGCACGACGACCTCGATCCGAAGTCGCCGGCCTCGACTGCCCGTCAGCAGTACACGCAGGACCGGAGCAGCGTGCAGGAGCACGTCGGGGACCGTCCGGAAGAGGCGGTGGACGAGGCACGCCTGCTGGTGTGTCGACACCTCGATGGTTGAGGAAGCGGCCACGGGCCCGGCCCGGCCGGGCGCTGCCGGATCCGGCCGTTGGGGACCTGCCCGAAGCCCTGTCCGTCGGCTGACCGTCCGGCAGCATCACCGCACACAGGGAAGGTGTTCCACCATGGAGCGAGGAAGCAACCAGGTCAGTCCGCACAAGGACGATGCGAGGAAGCACGAACTGCAGGGCTATCTCAGGTCCGGCCACTCCACCCATGCCGAGGAGACCTACGATCCCGAGCCGGCAGCCGACGACGACGTGCGAGTGGACGCGGGTGGCCCCGTGCCCCCGCCCGGCGAGGCAAGGGACCGGATGCGTGCCGAGAAGGCGGCTGAGGCCCTGAGGTCCGATCTGGCGCGCCACCTCAATCGCACGGCCTTCCCGGGCAACCGTGCGTCACTCGTGCAGACCTTGTCGAAGGAGCATGCTCCGGACACTCTGGTCGATGCGGTGCGCGAACTGCCCAGGGACGAGCGCTACAAAAACGCGGGGCAGATCGTCCGGGCGCTGGGCCACCGGCCCCACGCCTGACGACGCGGAATCGTCGCATCGTCGACCCCGTCCACGCATGGAGGTGCCGTCTCCGTCCCCGCAGTGGAAGGCCTGACTCGCCCGGGCGGCGCACAATGGCGGCCGGCGGCCAGGAGCGGCCTCAGGCAGCCAGTCGGGGGAAGGAACTGCGGGAGTGCCTGAGGGCCAGAAGATCGCGTGCGGTCATCGTGTCCGCAATCCTCATGTGGGGAGCCGCCTCGGAGCAGCGATGCCGGCGCTCGAGGACGCGGGCGAGAGCGAGGTGGGCAGAGGCGTGGGCGGGCTCGTCACGCAGGACGTGACGCAGCTCCGCCTCGGCCAGGGAGAGCTGCGCCGTGTAGTAGTACGAACGGGCGAGGAGCATCCGCAGGTCGAGGTTGCGGGGTGCCGCGGCAACGAGGTCGGTGAGAACTCGGGAGGCCGCACGGTAACGCTGGGACTCGAAGAGGCGGCTCGCATATTGCCGCCGCTCGCTCCAGCTCACTCCCTGTATACCGGCCATCACGTTCTCCGTTCACTGCGCGAGCATTCGTTCAGCGGTTCAGACGCCTGGCGCCCGAGGTATTCCGAGACGCGGGGAGTCGATGAGTTCCGCGCCCCCTGTTCGAACTTCGTTGAAGCTTGAATCATTCCCGCGCGGGTTCCGCCCTCGGGAAGGAAACGCAGAAGGGACGTCGTCGAGCGACTCGTCCCTCCGCGGGCCTACGGAGGCTGGGACGGGCGCGGGGAACGACAGCCTCGGCGCGGCAAGGGCTGGAGGTGCATCGGCTCACGGGGTGAAGCCGTGGGTGCGGCCGATGCCCGTCGAAACAGCCGGCTCCTGCACTCGGCGCCTGGCCTGCACGTACCGTCCGGCCCTACCCCGACCCCTCAGCGGCCGCTCGGCCGGCCACGTCGAGGCGCCACTCGATTGCGCGCTCTCCCGTCATCGCTCAGCAAATCGTTCCAGTGCGCGCCGCACCTGCTCGCTCATCGCGGGGCTGCCCTGGTGTCCGGCGTCGTCGAGGACCAGCAGTTCCGAGCCCGGCCAGGCCCGGCTGAAGTCCCAGGCGGCGTCGAGCGGACAGCTCAGATCATGTCGGCCATGGATGATCACGCCGGGGATTCCGGCCAGGCGCCCGGCGCCGCGCAGCAGTGCGCCATTCTCCAACCAGCCGTCATTGGCAGCGTAGTGGGCACATATCCGCGCGAACGCCACCAGTGCGTCCGACGCGCGGCCACTGTAAGGAGTCGGCCTGCCGTTGGGCTCCAGGGAGAGGACCGTGTCCTCCCAGGCGGCCCAGCCGAGGGCCGCCTGCGTTCGCACGCCCGGGTCGGGGTGCTCCAGAAGCTTTCCATGGGCGGAGACCAGATCACCGCCGCGCTCGCCCTCGGGCACGCCGTGCCCGAACCGCTCCCACTGCTCGGGGAAGAGTCGCGCGACCCCGCCGCGGTACAGCCAGTCGACCTCCGACCGGCCCATCGTCCAGAACGCGGGCAGCACCATCTCCGACACCCGTTCCGGATGACGTTGGGCGTAGGCGACCGACAGCTCCGACCCCCACGACCCGCCGAAAACCAACCACCGCTCCACTCCCAGGTACGCGCGCAAGCGCTCCATGTCGCGCAGCAGGTGCTCCGTGGTGTTGAGATCCATGTCTGTGGCGGGATCGCTCGCATGCGGAGTGCTGCGTCCGCAGCCCCGCTGATCGAACAGGATGATCCGGTAGCGCTCCGGATCGAACGCCTTGGGAGTTCCGGACGGGCTCCCGCTGCCTGGGCCACCGTGCACGATGAGTGCCGGCTTGCCATCCGGGTTCCCGCGCTCCTCCCAGTACACAAGGTTGCCGTCGCCGACGTCCAGCATTCCGTGGTCACGGGCCGCGGTCGAGGAGAAGGTGGCAGGCATGCAGTGATCTCCTATGACGGCAACACGGTCGGCCTCGACCGTACAGGGCCCCCCTGGTTGCCGACGCGACTCAGCTGACGGGCCGTCGCTCGGCCGGCCTTCATGTCGTCAGGCCGTGCCCGCCAGCCAGTGACCCTCGAGGAACGATCTCGTACACGACCTCCGTGTCCGGGCAATGCGCCGCGACGCGGGCGAGGGCCGGCGAAAGCTGTCGGACGCGTCCGCCGCTCCTCTCTCGCCGTACCTGACCGGGTACATCCGGCGCTTCCACGAGCGCTCCCCCGTGATCCGACGGCTACGGCCGGGCTGCCTGACCCCGTCGAGGACCCCGTCGAGCAGGTCGAGTTCGAGCACTGTCGGCCAGTGCGGCCGGTGCCCGTCACGCCTGTCGCCATGCCCGAGAAGATCGCCCTCGGGCGACTCGTCGAGGGCTGTCCCTGGCCGTGGGCCGTGGGCCGTGGGCCGTGGGGCCGACGGCGAACATCCGGCGAACGGCCGGCGTGGCGTGTCGCCGTTGGGACATGTCGCAGGTGCGACACGTGAGGTCAGTGACACGTGCGGCTTCATCAGCCGATTCTTTCGGACAGGTTGTGACCCCCAGCTGCACGAAAGGTCTTTCGCTGATGAGATGGATCCGCTTGACGGCGGCTGTATCGACAGGATTGATGGTGGTTGCCGGAGGCCTGCCGGCCGGCGCCGCGACGCGGACGGCTGACACCGGGACCGCCACTCGAGCCGCCGTGCCGGGAGCTCGGGCCGCGACCGTACGGCTGGTGACCGGTGACCGGGTGACCGTGACATCGCTGCCCGGCGGACGGCGCACCGCGTCGGTCCAGCCCGGACCCGGGCGCGAGCACATCCCCTTCCGGACGCTGGAGGGGGACGACAAGGCGCTGACCGTGCTGCCGTTCGACGCCGAGGCGTTGGTGTCCGCCGGCACACTGGACCGTCGGCTCTTCAACGTGACGGCCCTGATCGCCGATGGCTTCGACGAGGCCCACGCCTCCACGCTTCCGCTGATCGTCTCCTCGGAGCCGTCACGGGTCGGGGCCAGGGTCAGCTCGCAGGCGGCGAAGGCCGCCTCGGCCACTGCCGACCGGCTGGTGGCGTTCAAGGCGGCCGCGACGCCCGCCCGTAGGCTGGAGAGCCTCGACGCGCGGTCGCTGCGGGTCGCCGACGACGACCTGGGCCGCTTCTGGAAGACGCTGAACCCCGGCGGAAAGTCGGACGCCGCCCGTGCCGCGGTGGCTCCGCGAGTCTCGCTGGACGGCAAGGTGAAGGCCGTGCTGGACCGCAGCACCGCGCAGATAAACGCGCCCACCGCTTGGAAGGCCGGCTACGAGGGCCAGGGCGTGAAGGTGGCCGTGCTGGACACCGGTGTCGACGCGGGCCACCCCGACCTGGCCGGTCGCATCGCGGAGGCGAAAGACTTCTCCGGCAGCCCGAGCACGGACGATCACTTCGGCCACGGCACGCACGTCGCCTCAACCGTCGGCGGCACGGGCGCCGCGTCGTCGGGCACCCGGCGCGGTGTCGCGCCCCGCGCCGACCTGCTGATAGGCAAGGTGCTGGGCGATGACGGCTACGGCTCGGAGTCTTCCGTCATCGACGGCATGGAGTGGGCTGCCGCCGAGCACGCCAAGGTCGTCAACATGAGCCTCGGTTCGGACGCCGAAACCGACGGCACCGACCCGATGAGCCAGGCCGTCAACGCCTTGACCGCGTCCACCGACACGCTCTTCGTGGTCGCCGCGGGCAACGCGGGCCCGGGCCCCTCCACCGTCGGTTCTCCGGGAGCGGCCGACGCCGCGCTGACCGTCGGGGCCGTCGACCGTGACGACTCCCTCGCCCCCTTCTCCAGCCGCGGCCCGCGGCAGGGGGACAAGGCGGTCAAGCCCGACGTGACCGCACCCGGGGTCGGCATCGTCGCCGCCCGCGCGTCCGGCACCGCCATGGGCACCCCGGTCGATGCCAACTACACCTCCGCATCGGGCACTTCGATGGCGACCCCGCATGTCGCCGGTGCCGCCGCGCTGCTGGCCCAGCAGCACCCCGACTGGGGCGCCCAGCAGCTCAAGGACGCCCTCATCAGCACCTCCCACACGGTGCCCGGCACCAAGGTGACCGAGCAGGGCGGCGGCCGCATCGACCTGGCCACGGCCATGGGCCCTGTCACGGCCACCGGCAGCGTCACCCTCGCGCCCCTTGAGGCCGGCGGCGCAGGGGGCCAGACGGCCACCGTCCGCTACACCAACACCGGCGGCAAGCCGGTGACGCTCTCCCTGGCCGCCACCCTGGCCACCAACACCGGGCGCGCCCTCGCCGACGGCGCGGTCACCCTCGGCTCCCGCACCGTGCAGCTGGCCCCCGGCGCCACGGCCGATGTACCGCTGCACACCGACGCGGCGAACGCCGTCCGCGGCACGTACTACGGCTACGTCACCGCCACATCTGCCGACGGCACCGTGCTCGCCCACACCACTGTGGCTCTGAACGTGCACGCCCCGGTGCACAAGCTCACCGTGGTCGCCCGCGACCGCGACGGCAAGGTCATCGAGGGCGCCACTCCGGTGATCTGGGGTGCCGACGGCTTCGTGAACTACACGAGCATGGAGCCGGCCGTCGCCGAAGTGGAGGAGGGCACCTACCAGCTCAGCTTCGGCACGCTGGACACGGCGGCCGACGGCCAGGAGTTGCGCGAGGTGGTCAACCCGGAGGTGAAGGTCACCAGGGACATGTCAGTGACGCTCAACGCCGCCGACACCACCCCGGTGCAGATCCGCACGCCCCGCCCTGCCGAGCAGCGCGGTGTGCTCAGCTACCAGACGTACCGGAAGATCGACGGCAACGGCCTGATCCAGGGCGTGATGTTCTTCGACATCGCCAAGCGGATCTACGTCAGCCCCACTGCTGCGGTCACCGACGGCGACTTCGAGTTCTCCTCGCGCTGGCAGATGGTGGCCCCGCAGCTGCGGGCGAAGGTCTCCGGTACGTCGCTGGGCTTCAGCCCGTATTACGTGAATACCTCCCCGCCCTTCAGCGACAAGGGAGCACGACTGACCGCCGTGGACGCCGGCAAGGGCACGAGCGCCGAGCTTCGCGCCGCACACGTACGCGGCAAGCTGGCCGTCGTCCGCTGGGACTTCTCCGACGACCGGGCGCTCGCGCAGGCCGCGGCGGACGCCGGGGCCGAGGCACTGATGCTGGTCATGGAGGACGGCTCCTACCCCTGGACGCGGTGGAGCCTAACCGGCGACCGGATGGCGCTGCCCACCATGCGCGCCGGCACGGCGGAAGGCACCGCGGTGCTCAAGCGCGCCGGCGAGCGGACCACGACGGTGGAGTTCTCCGGCACGGTCCGCAGCCCGTACCTGTACGACGTGATGCAGGTGTCCAAGGGCTCCGTACCCAAGCGGCTGGTGTACACCGTCTCCGAGCGCGAGAGCGCGGTGGTCCGCAGCACGTACACCCGCACCGGTGCCTCGTCCTGGGCGAGCGAACAGCGTTTCGGGTGGCGGCCGTACCAGGACACCGCGTGGAACCAGTACACACGCCACGTTCCGGCGGGACAGGAACGCGTCGAGTACGTGACCGGCGGTGACACGCTGTGGAAGCATGTCGTGCACCACAATGTCATCGACTTCCCCGACTTCCCGTTGCAGGCCGGCATGCACGACGACCCGCGCACCTACCGGCCGGGCGAGCGCGCCACGGAGCGTTGGTTCGGAGCGGTGGTCCGCCCGTCGATCCCGCGTGGTGGGCACCTGCCGTCGGTGCGCAACGGCGACACCCTGTCCGTGTACGTTCCGGAGTTCAACGACTCCGGCGCCGGCCACTGGTCGTTCGCGGAGGTCGACCCCTTCGGTGGCGGCGTCGGCACCGGCGTCACGGCGTCCGCGGAGAGCGACACGGCCGCGGCGACGCTGTACCGGAACGGGAAGCCGATCGCCGAGTCCGACCAAGGCGCGTGGGGCAACTTCGAGGTGCCCGCGGGCAAGGCCGACTACCGGCTGGACCTGACGACCGTTCGTACCTCGGCCGACTGGCACTTCGGTACCGGCACGCACACGTCGTGGACGTTCCGCTCGGACACCGCGGCCGGCCCGGCACTGCTGCCACTGCTCCAAGTCGACTACGCCGTACCTGTCGACGCCCGGAACGCGGTGGGCTCGCAGCGCAGGCACACTCTCGGCCTGAACGTCCGGATGCAGGACGGCATGGCGGCGCCGCGCGGCGTGACGCTGAAGGTCGAGACGTCCTACGACGACGGACGCACCTGGACCACTGCCACCACGGCCCGCAAGGGCAGCGGGTTCACCGCCACCGTGGAGCGACCGGCTCAGGTGCACGGCGACGCGTACGTGACGCTGCGCGTGACCGCGAAGGACGAGGCCGGCAACACCGTCCGGCAGACGGTGGACCGCGCCTACCTGCAGCGCGGCACCGCATGAGTCGCCGGGAACGGTAGGGCGGATCGACCGGGCTGAACCGCGGCGGGTGCCAGGGAGTGTGAACCCTGGCACCCGCCGTGCCTCGTCCCGGCACTCACGCCCGACGCCCCGCCCGGGCACCTCACGCCCCGCCGGCCGGCCGCCGGCACCCGCGGGCCGGTAGAGGGAGTCCGATCCCTGTTCACCCATTCCGCGTTGAGGCGCTGACGGTACGAGCCCGCATGGGACAGTTCTCCGGA
Organism: Streptomyces sp. NPDC057486; assembly: GCF_042802415.1. Taxonomy (NCBI): domain Bacteria; kingdom Bacillati; phylum Actinomycetota; class Actinomycetes; order Kitasatosporales; family Streptomycetaceae; genus Streptomyces; species Streptomyces sp. NPDC057486. The sequence goes on from NZ_JBHVEE010000029.1 coordinate 18,871, forward strand.
CACATTGAGATGTCTCATTCGGGTGAGTCTCCGGAGCCCTCCCGAAGCCGATTCAAGCGATCGTCCGTTGGGGGTGGCTGTCGGGCTCCTCCACATGGCTGGAGTACGCCCGGGTTCCAGGGCGGCCACTACAAGCGTGACCGGGGCAAGCCGGCAGGCAAGGCCCGTCCCGTGTTCGAGGCGTCCCACGGGAGCGTGAGATTCCCGCAACCACTCGCCAATTCCTGCAGTTCTGCCCGTAATCTGCGGCTTTATGGGGGAATCCGAAACTCGCTCCCGGCCCTCGGCACGTGACGCCGTCGGTCTTGCGGGGGTCTTCTCCCTCCACACCTACCGATCGAGCCGGTCGGGACAGAGGGATGAGCGGCATGACTGAGGCAACCGGCAGGGTGGCACTGGTGACAGGGGCCAGCAGCGGAATCGGTGCGGCCACCGCGCGTCTTCTGGCCGCGCGAGGGATGCGGGTGGTGGTCAACTACCTCCGCAGCAGCAAGGCAGCCGAGGACGTCGTCGCCGACATCGAGGCCGCAGGCGGCCAGGCCATGGCCGTGCAGGCCGACGTGCGCGAGGCAGCGGCGATCGAGAGCCTGCTCGAGCAGGTCCAGGCAACATGGGGCGGCATCGACGTGCTCGTGCACAACGCGCTCATCCCGTATGCGGTCAAGTCGTTTCAGGACATGACGTGGGAGGAACTGGGCGGCAAGCTCGACGCCGAGATGCGCGCGGCGTTCGCGGTCACCAAGGCCGTCCTGCCCGGCATGACCGAACAGGGCTGGGGACGCATCATCTACCTCGGTACAGGCCTCAGCCGTCGGCCCCGGGAGGGCATGATCGCACTGGGCACGGCCAAGGCCGCACTGGAGCAGTTCGCCCGGTACGTCGCCCAGGAAGTGGGCCCGCGGGGCATCACGGTCAACGTTGTCGCGCCCGGTCCGGTGGAGGACACCCGCATGGCGGATGTGCTCGACGATGCGCACAAGAGGCGGCAGGTGGCCGCTACTCCCCTGGGCCGCCTGGCACACCCGGCCGACGTCGCCCAAGCGGTCGCCTTCTACACCGGCGAGGACAACGCCTTCATGACAGGCACCACGGCCGCAGTCAACGGCGGGATGTCCATGTACTGACCCCCTCTGTCCTCCGCCCACGGGGCCGCACCGCCCCGGTCCCGCCGACGGCCGGACCGCGTCCGGCACACCGTCACCTCAGCACCATGGGCCGCAGCGCCCGCGGACGCACGGGCGCATGACGGTGACACGATCAGGGAAGAACGTTCATGCACACGATCGATCTCGCCTACGTCGGGCGGGGCCTGCACGAGGAACTGGTCGCCCACATCGCCGACCAGCAGGACTACTACGCCGACGAGGGCGTCCACGTCGCGCTGCGCGACGGCTGCACCTGGGACGAGGAGCGGCTGCGCCGCGGCGCCACCATCGGGCTCGGCCGGGCACTGCTGTCCCGGCTGACCAGTGGCATCCCCTGGGCCGCACTCCATGTCAACACCCACCGCCCGCTGTTCTGGTTCCTCGCCCGCCCCGGCCTGACCTCCCTGGCCGACCTGGCCGGCCGACGGCTGGCGGTGCACGCCCCCCACACCGCGCCCGGGTGCTTCACCCGGATCGTGCTGCGCCGGGCGGGCCTCGACCCGGACCGCGACATCCGTACCGTCGTCCGCTCGCCGGGCGACTACGGCATGGACCTGCGCCGACTGCACGACGGCAGAATCGACGCCGCCCTGGTCGGCAGCACCATGGCACCGGAGGCGATGGCCGGCGAGCACGGCTGGCGGTGCTGGCCTGGGTCGGCGACCACTTCCAGATCCCCACCGTAGGCGTGGCCGTCGACCCCACCTACATCCACCCGGACGACCCCGCGGTCCAGGCCGTCGTACGAGCCCACCGGCGAGCCCTGCAGGTGATCCACAACGAACCCGACACCACGGTTCGGCACATCCGGACGTTCCTCGGCCGACACACCGCAGATGAAGCCCGAGCCCACTACGAGAGGTTCATCGCCCCGTATTTCACCACCGACGGCCGAGCCGACCTCGCCGTCGGCGCCGCCGCAATCATGGCGGTCGCCGCCGAACTCGGCGTCCCCGCCAGTGTCACCGCAGCCGAGTTCTACCGCACCGCAAGCACCACACCCTAAAAGGAGAGGCGGCCAGGGCGGAGGTGTCTCGGTGCGCCGGTGGTCGACGTGTCTTCCTGCAGAGTGAGCGAACCCGGCGCCGGGCCCGGGCAAGAAGGGATTGCGGGACACCCCTCAGCCTGATGAGTGGTCGAGATCAGTGACCAGTCCGCTTCCGGATCTTGTCGGCTGTCTTGTGGCTGAGCTCCTGTGCCTTCCCTCGCAGCTGCTCGCCCAGACCATGCCTCTGCATGGATTTGTCGCCGATCGCCTTGCCAAGGGTCTCCTTCATCTTGCCCTTGACCTGTTTCGCCTTGCCCTTGGTCATCAGAATCCCTGTCCTTCCGAGAGTCGGCAGGGGTGAGGTACGCGCGGCTGTCCTCCCACCCTGCCTCCGCCACCGAAGTGCTGCAAACCGGCTTGTTCGGGGCGGGCACGTCGTCCGGCGCACACGGTCCTCATGAGCCGACCCGATGCTCACCCTGACCCTTCTCCTGGTCGGTGAAAACGCCTACCTCAGCCAGGTCCGTCCGCTGCAGACGACGCCGTGGGCCGACGATGACGGCGGGACGGCCCGACCTCGCACAGCTGCATGCCGTCGCGCTCTCCGCCACAGGACTGTTCGCGAGCGCCGACCCTCACGCCGACGCCCATAATCCAGGTCCGTTGAGTGGTTCCCGTCGCCGGGGCAGCTGACGGACCATGTAAGGGGACGGACTCCGATCGGCGGCCGTGCCTCGTGTTCCGTCTGCGGGTGATCGCAATGAAGGGTTCGATCCGGATCGGGAGTGTGCGGGGGCTGGAGCTGCGTGCGCATTGGAGTGTGCCTCTGATCATGCTGCTCTTCGCGTACGGTCTGGGCAGCCGTACCCTGCCTGCGTATGTGCCGGGCCTGGCTCCGGTGGTGTACGCGGTGGCTGGAGTCATCGGTGCTCTGCTGTTGCTGGTGAGTCTGGTGGCACATGAGGTGGCGCACGCGCTCACGGCCCGCAGGTCCGCGATCCCCGTGCGGGACATTACGTTGTGGGCGCTGGGCGGAATGACCCGGATGCAGCGGCCTGAGACGGCACGGGCGGCGCTCGCGGTCGCCGTGAGCGGGCCGCTGACCAGCCTGGTGCTCGGTGGGGCCGCGCTGGGGGCCGCGGCCGGGGTGGGGGCAGGGGGCTGGCGGATACCGGCTGTTGTTCTGGCTTGGCTGGGCGGCACGAACCTGCTGCTGGGCGTCTTCAATCTGCTGCCTGCCGCACCCTTGGACGGAGGCCGAGTCCTGCAGGCCGCGCTGTGGTGGTGCACGGGTGACGAGGACCGGGCCCGGCGGGTGGCCGGGCGCAGCGGACAGGTCATCGGCACGGGCCTCGCCGTGGTCGGATGGCTGGCATTTGTGCGGGGGGTGCCCGGTGGATTGTGGCTGATGGTCATCGGCTGGTTCGTGGCACTCACCGCCGCGGCCGAACGACGGTGGGCCGAACTCCGCGCGGCCCTGCGGGGCATACGCGTGAGGGAAGCGATGACCAGTCCGGCCGCCACCGGTCCCGACTGGCTGACGGTGGACCGCTTCCTGTCCGACGTGGCCCCACAGTCGAGTCATACGGTCCTGCCATTGGTGGACTTCGAAGGCCGTCCCAGCGGCGTCATACGGCTGCGCCACCTCGGTGCTCTGCCGTCCCAGCAGCGGGAGACGCTGCGCATACGGGAAGTGGCGACCCCGCTGTCGCAGTGCACGCTCGCAACACCGGACGAACTTCTCACCGAGGTCCTGGACCGCCTCGGCGCGGGCGGCGGACTGCCCATCCTGGTCACGGACAGCGGCCGACTCGACGGGATCGTCACCGCCCACGACATCCACGAAGTCGCCCAGCGGCACAGAACGGGCCCTGATGACGCCACTCCGACTCACGACGAACGACTTCCGGCACGGCCTGCCGTATCCGGACCCGCGAAGAAGCGGATACGTTCGCGCACTGAACGGTGGTGGGCGCGCGTCCGCTCCGGGGCACCGACGTCCCGGAGCGGACAACAACGCTGATGCGCCTGTGTCAGGCCTTGGCAGCGGGCTCGGCGGTAACGGCGTTCTCCGCCTCGCCGTCCTGTGCAGCGGCGGAGCGGGCAACGCCCGGGATGGTCGCGGCCACCGCGGCCGCCAGGAGCGCGACGCCGCCACCGATCAGCAGGCCGGTGCGGAAACCGTCCTCGGAGGCGAAGGTGAAGCCGCCCATGGTGACCGTCATCTGCGAGAGGACGACACCGATCACCGCGGCGCCGATCGAGGTGCCGAGCGAGCGCATCAGCGTGTTGAAGCCGTTTGCGGCGGCCGTCTCGGACACCGGGACCGCACTCATGATCAGGGCGGGCATCGCACCGTAGGCGAGACCGACGCCACCGCTGATCACAACGGTGACGATCAGCAGGCCCCAGGTCGAGCCCATCAGCGCCATCGACAGGGCATAGCCGGCCGCGATGACGAGGGAACCGGAGACGAGGGTGAACTTCGGGCCGCGCGCGTTGGTCAGCTTCCCGCCGAACGGCGAGACGACCATCATGACGAGGCCGGCGGGTGCCATCCACAGGCCCATCGCCAGCATCGACTGGCCGAGGCCGTAGCCGGTCGCCTTGGGGAACTGCAGCAGCTGCGGCACGATCAGCATCTGCGCGTACATGCCGACGCCGATCAGGACCGAGGCGGCGTTGGTGAGCAGCACCCGGGGGCGGGCGGTGGTGCGCAGATCGATCAGCGGGTCACGTGTGCGCAGCTCCCAGAAACCCCAGGACAGCAGGACCACGACCGCGGCGGTGAAAAGGCCGAGCGTGCTGCCCGAACCCCAGCCCCAGTCCCCACCCTTGGAGATCGCGAGCAGCAGACAGACCAGGCCCACTCCGAGGCCGAGCGCGCCGGCCAGGTCGAAGCGCTGCCCCTTCGCCGCAGCCGGTACGTCGGGAATGAAGGACCAGATCATCACGGCGATCAGCGCGGCGAGGACGGCCGAACCCCAGAACAGTGCCCGCCAGCTCGCGTACTCCGCGACCGCGGCGGCGATCGGCAGGCCGAGGCCGCCGCCGATGCCCATGGAGGCGCTGACCAGAGCGATGGAGGAGCTGAGCTTCTCGGGCGGCAGCAGGTCACGCAGCAGGCTGATGCCGAGCGGCACCACACCCATGCCCATGCCCTGCAACCCGCGTCCGACGATCATCATGCCGACGGACGAGGTCAGGGCGCACACCACCGAGCCCGCGAGCAACGGCACGCAGGAGGCGAGCAGCATCTTGCGCTTACCCAACAGGTCGCCGAGGCGGCCGGCCACCGGGACGCAGACCGCGGCCGACAGCAGCGTGACGGTGATCACCCACGTGGCATTGGAGGACGTGGTGTGCAGGATCTGCGGCAGGTCCGCGATCAGCGGTGTCACCAGGGTCTGCATGACCGCGGCGACGGTACCGGCCAGCGCGAGCGTGGCGACGACGCCGCCCGATCGGGAGGTGGGCTGGGGGCCGTCCATGAAGGACTCCTCTACTTCGACATTCGAGGCTGGGATGGAATATGCATCATACACATCTCATGTATCGACCACGTTGCATGCATCATGCATGGTGCAGGATCATTGCGATATCGCATGCACCGTCCGGCATGCACAGGACCGTCGAGGAGATCCGATGAGCAGGGCCACGCGCCAGGTGGAGTACGAGCAGATGCTGCAGAGCCGCTACCTTCACCTGCACAAGTCGAAGGGGCGGCGCCAGGGAAGCACCCTGGAGCGCAGCGCGTACATCCTGCTCAGCCGCATCCGGGTGCAGGGCCCGATGTCCATCGGCCAGCTCGGTGACGCCTTCGGCCTGGACGCGTCCACTCTGAACCGGCAGACCGCGGCCGCCATGCGCGCCGGGCTCGTCGAGCGCATCCCGGACCCGGACGGCGGCATGGCACGCAAATTCCGTATCACCGCGGAAGGCGAGCGGCGACTCGACGAGGAGCGCGAGGGAACCATCCACACCCTGGACCGGATCATGGCCGACTGGTCCGACGAGGACATCGCCGCCTTCGCCGACTACCTCAAGCGCTTCAACACCGACATCGAGCGCCTGGACGGTAGGCCCTGGCCGCGCCCGTGAGATGACAGCGCCCTTGTTCTCGTCGCGGGCTTCGGCTCCGGTTGGGGGTCCCCGTCCGGCTCCGGCTTTCCACCGGTGAGCGGGACCGTCGGTACGTCGATCCGGGGACCATGCCGTACAGCACACCGTGCCCCGTCTCCTCGCCGAAGGACGGCCGGCCGCACGCCGCGTACGCGAGTACCGAGCCCACCGCGAGCACGTCGGTGGCGCCGCTCAACCGCCTTGAGCCCGAGTCCCGTTCGGACACCATGCAGGCGGGCGTGCCCACGGTGATCCGGACGTCCTGATCGTGGTGGACACCGCATACGACGTGCCCCGCCCGGCCTCCCTGCTGAAGGATCTGCCGGTGCAGGTCCTGGGCCCGATGTGCTCGGAACGCGTCCTGCGCCGGGCGGCACCGCCACGGGAGCCTGTCGTCCGGTGCCGCCGCCGCCCGGGCCTGGAACCGGCTCCACCCGGGACCGACCCACCGCTCGACCTGGACCGCCCAGCCGGTCGCCCCGGCTGTGACGTACGTCCTGTTGCCGCGCAGGCTGCCGTCCTACGGTTACCTGCCACGCGCGCCCCGGGCTCGCGAGTGCTCGCGACCGGATCTCGCACAGGCAACACAACCATGGCGGGCACGTGTGAAGGACGGTTCACCATGCCCAGTGATCTCTCGCCAGTCATAGCTGCCGCCGCTCGCTGGCTGCTGTCGGCATTCCCGCCGGCACCTGGCCCGCTGAACGATGCCCTGGCCGAGGCCCAGGCATGGCAGGCGGCCACGATCGCCGCCGCCCTCCGCTACCCCACCGAGCTGGACGCCGAACTGCTGAACCTGCTCGGCCCGGGTGGCTCCGACCGACTGGACGCGGTCACCGGCACCGATGCCCACCCGCCGGAAGGCGCCGAACACCCCTGGCGCACCTGGGTGGACGAAACCGTTGTCAGCTGGGCGGCCTGCCTGCTGGCCGATGCCGATCTCGCGACCGTGGCAGCGGCCTGCCTGGCCGCAACCCACCACGGCGCGGGCAGTGTGGGCGATGCGCGTCGGCTGACGGTTCCCAGCGCTCGCGATCACCGTGCGGCGCCGCTGTTGCGCCACCCGGACCTTGTCAGCCCGATCGCAGACCTCCACCGCGAGACACTGCTTGGCCTCCTCGAGATCGCCCCGAGCAGAAGCTCACGCGAGCCAAGGTAGCCACGAAGCCTGCGTACCGGGCGTCCACCCGGTGCGCGGCCGCGCACCCCCCGGCTTCCGCGACGCCGACCCGATGCGCACCGCGAATCGAATGCCGGAAACCCTGGCCCGATTCCGGCGGGCCAGGGTCTCCATGCTGTGCGGGCCTTGCTGTTACCACTTGTCGTTGCGGAAGTCCCTGATCACTCGGAAGCTGCCCACGACACCGTTCTTGACCCACACACCGCCGCGGACGAAACGCGGGGTGACACCGTTGCTGGTGCTCCAGGGGCCGACTGTGGCAACAGGAGAGCCGTTGTCACAGGTTGCGCCGCGGAAGACCTCAACGGTCCGGCGGCTGTCGTTGCGGACGTTGAGAGTCCTGGAGCCCAGACCGCTCACCACGGTGATGCAGCCGTCGGAGTGGGCGGAGTAGGACCGCTCGTTGAAGAAGATCCTTCCCTTGTCGTAGTCGCCGCCGCCGTAGCCGCCACCACCGCCGCCGTAGCCACCGCCACCGCCGCCACCGTAGCCACCGCCACCGCCGCCACCCTTGCCGCCGTAGCCACCGCCACCGCCGCCGCCGTAGCCGCCACCACCGCCACCGCCGTAGCCGCCGCCACCGCCACCGCCGTAGCCGCCGCCATTGCCGTTGCCGCCGTAGCCGCCACCGTTGTCGCCGCCACGGTTGCCGCCGTAGCCGCCACCGTTGCCGTTGCCGCCGTAGCCGCCACCGTTGCCGTTGCCGATGCCGTTACCGCCACCTCCGTTGCTCTTGCCCTTCTCCCCAGCGCCGCCGCCGTCCTGCGAAGGCACGCCGGGAGCGGCGGCCTGTTGCTGGACAACGGGCGCGGCTGCGGGGGTATCCGCGGCCGTGGCGTAGTTGATTCCGGTTGCCGCCAGGGCCGCGGCGCCTACGGCGGCCGCGGTCACGACGACAGTACGCGTGGTCATATCGCTTCTCCTGTCTCAGAGACATCGGCTGTAGCCGATGCGTGGCAAACGTACTGAATAGTGTTTTTATCTGTCATATCGGACGCATCTAAAGTGTGACATCGGCGGCCGATCGGGTGAATTTGCTCCATTTACAGATAGATCAGCGTCTATTTGAAAAATAGTCACGTCCGTCGCTATCTGAATGGCTGTCACTTGCCTTGTGGCCCAGCGCTCTGAGTGTCGATCAGTGTCCGATCCACCGAGGCAGAGGGCGACGGCGGAGGCCAGGGCCGGATCTGCTCGAAGCGCGGATCGGGCCTCGTTCCGACAGACAGCCTGCTGGTGGGGCTCGCGCCGGTTCCTCTCACGGTGGCGCCACGGGCCGTACGCCGCAGATGGTCGGCATCACCGCCCAAGGGCTGTCCCGGCTCCAGGTCAGGAGCAGGGGACCCAGGACCCGCTCCATGGAGGAGTGCATCCGGGTACGAGAAGCGCGCGCATCCGGTTCTTGATGCGGGTCACCTACCGGACACGTCGTCGCAGCAAGCCTTGCCCTGCCCGGCATCGCGACCCAACAGGCAGTGGCACCGACAAGTCGGAGGCTCTACCGCGAAGGCTCCTCTGGAAGCCGATCGAGGAGTGACTCGACTCCGTCCAGCATCCGCGCGAGCCCGAATTCGAAGAGGGTGCCGAGGTCGAGTTCGAACCCGTCGAGGTCGAAGAGCGTGGACAGGATCGGATACGACTGAGTCGTCTGGATTGCCGCCATCCGAGGCTCATTGGATGTCATCCACTCCTCGGCTGTCATTCCGGTGTCCTGACGCGCCTGGGATTCCAGCTCAACGGCCATCGCGACGCCTTGGGCGTATCCGAGAAGCGTGAGATGGACATGGAGCATCTGATCCGGGGTGAGGCCGAGCCCGCTCAAGGCACTCAGGGACCGCTCGGTGTACTGCATCGCGTGGGGCGAAGCCATCGGCCGAGTGAGGGCGGCCACGGCTCTCGCCAGCCAGGGATGTTGCTCGTACCGACCCCACAACCACCGTGCCTCCCGCTCCAGCCGCGGACGCCAACCCGCCGGTGGCGGGCCGGACGGTCCGCCGCTGAACACCGCTTCCGACATCAGCCGTACGAGCTCTCCCTTGTTCGGGACATGGCGGTAGAGCGCCATGGTTGAGGTGCCGAACTCGGTTGCGACTCGCCTCATGGAGAGCGCGGCGAGACCCTCCGCGTCGACGAGCGCGATCGCGGCACGGATGATGCGCTCGCGGGTGAGACGCTGACCGGGGGCCGCGTTGCGCTCTCGCCCTGTCTCCGCAACTACCGTGCCGACACCGGGCACAGGCCGCACCAGTCCCTCCTGGTTCAGCGTGGTGAGCGCCTTTGTCGCGGTCGCCATCGCGACGCCCCATTCCTGCGTGATACGCCGGGTGGAGGGGACTCGGTCGCCAGGAGCAAGCTCGCCCGAGGCGATGCGGCGGCGAAGATCCCCGGCGATGCGGAGGTAGGGCGGTTCGGTGGCCATGCCCTCACCGTACTAGTGCACTGATTGCCTCCCTGCCCTTGTGACAGGGGGTACAGCAGAGTGCACTAGGCCTCTGTTTGCGGCGTACGTGATGACCCGATTCCGTACCACCATGGAGAACGAACCCGGCCCCCGCGCGGGCCGCAAGGAATGGGTCGCCCTCGGCGTCCTGATGCTGCCATTGCTCCTCGTCTCGATGGACGTCTCGATCCTGTACTTCGCGATCCCGTACATCAGCCAGGACCTGGAGCCCAGCGCCACACAGCAGTTGTGGATTCTCGACATGTACGGCTTCGTACTTGCCGGGCTGCTCATCACGATGGGCGCGCTCGGCGACCGGATCGGGCGGCGCACGCTGGTCCTCACAGGAGCCGCCGTCTTCGGCGCCGCCTCGGTGGCCGCCGCGTACGCGCACTCGGCAGACCTGCTCATCACCGTGCGCGCGTTGCTCGGACTCGGCGGCGCCGCCCTGATGCCCTCGACCCTCGCCCTGATCCGCAACCTCTTCCGTGACGAGAAGCAGCGCAGGAAGGCGGTGACCATCTGGACGGCCGTCATGACCACCGGCGTCTCACTGGGACCGGTGGTCAGTGGTCTGCTGCTGGAACACTACTGGTGGGGCTCGGTGTTCCTGATCAACCTGCCTGCCATGGTGCTGCTGCTCGCGCTGGTGCCCTTCCTGGTACCGGAGTCCACACCGGAGGTCCGAGGCCGCCTCGACCCGCTGAGTGCGGCGCTCTCACTCGGCGCTTTGCTCCCGGTCATCTACGGGGTCAAGGAGTGGGCCCGGCACGGCTACGAACCCCTGCCCGCTCTCGGCATCGCCGTGGGACTCGTGCTCGGCTTCGCATTCGTACGCCGCCAGAGGCACCTCGCTCACCCCATGATCGACCTCGGCCTCCTGGGCCGGCGCGCCTTCGGCGGCCCGGTGCTCGCCAATCTGCTCGCCATGTTCGCCACGGTGGGCATGGCGGTCTTCCTCACCCAGTATCTGCAGTCCGTGCTCGGCCTGAGCCCGTTCACAGCCGCGCTGTGGAGCCTGGTGCCGGCCGCTGGCGTGGCCGGCATGGCCCCGATCGCGGCGGCGCTCGCACAGCGGATCGACCGTGCGTACGTCATGGGCGGCGGCTTCCTCGTCTCCGCCTGCGGTTTCCTCTGGCTGACCCGGATACGTACCGACTCGGCCCTTTGGTTCACCCTCGTCGGCGCCTCCGTCTATGCCGGCGGGCTGGTCGCCGCCATGACCCTCGCCAACGAACTCGCCCTGGGCGCGGCCCCACCGCAGCGCGCGGGCTCGGCCGCGGCCGTACTCGAGTCGGGTCAGGAACTGGGCGGAGCCCTGGGCATGGCCGTCCTCGGCTCCATCGGAGCCGCGGTCTACAGCCGGGACATGTCCGAGGCGCTGCCGTCCGACATGCCACACGCCGAAGCAGTACGCGAAACCTTGGGCAGCGCGACAGCAGCCAAGCTCCCGGCCGCCGTGGCAGACGCCGTACTGGCGGCTGCACGTGACGCTTTCACCCACGGAATGGGCGTCGCATCAGTCGGCGCGGCGGTCGTCATGGCCGGAGCGGGTCTCTTCTCGCTCGGCCTCCTGCGAGGCGTGGGGAAGGCGAAAGGCTCGGCGCCATCGTCCACCGACCCGGGACAGCCCTCGGGGCTGTGCCCGGAAGCGATCACCGGGTTGATGCCGGGGATTCCTGGTTCGGTCGGATGTGACGACACGTTCGGCCGGCGTGGGGAGGCGTGATGGCACATCCGGTCAGGGTTCGCAGACCGACCGAGCAGAGGCGATTTCTCACGGATCACCACGTCGGTCAGGAACGGGCGGTGATCTGATGGCTCCATGCGCCTTGAGCACTGCGTGACCAGGAACCACATCGAGGTATGGAATGCACGTGTGCTGCCGCCCGGGACGGTACGGATCACGTTCTGGAAGGTTCTGCGCGGCTCTCTCCTGCCGATCCTGGTCTGGGTGGGCGTCGCGTGCTTCGTCCACTTCGTCTACGACCCGGTGGCAGCAGTAGTCCTTGGTGGGCTTTTCACGCTCTTCTTCGTCGTGGGGGTCGCCCTCCGCCGCAAGGCAGGGCACTCCGTCCGGTGCTGCATCTACGGTGCGGTGGGAGGAATGCTCGACAAGTCGATGGCGGGGTTCTGAGGCGTTGCGGCTGTGGGCGGGCCGTCGTGTTCCGGGTGTGTCGACCGACGCTCCACCGGGCCGCCAGGTGATCGACGCGATCGCCCGGAAGCAACCGGACAGGATCTCCGTGGATGGGCCTGCCTGCGGAGTTCGGCTCAGGGAAGGGCGCCCACGGTCGTCTTGGGAACCGGGCGATCGACGACACCTGGGACCGAGTGTTCACCGCTCTGCCGGCACCGGGGACAACGGGACAGCAGAGGGTCGATGCCTCCCGGCTCGTTGAGGGCACTCGCCGAGCCCGGGGAGCATGGCATCCCGCCGCGGAAGTTGGGCAGCCTCGGCAGGCCGACCTGAGAATTACGCTCTGGTCTGCTTCGCGGCGGCGGATGCAACCGGCCCTCGGGCCTACGGGCCGCGGTATGGCGGCGAGGCCGTGACCGCGCGAGGCTGGCCCACGGTGGAGTGGCAGAAGAGGGGGACCTTCGCGTGACCAACGATCGCTACCGTTTGATGGCAGATGCTGTCCGGTTCCAGTTCCGCTCGCACGGACGTGCCCCGTCCGTCCGCAGAGTCGGCGGTTCCGACCCTGCGCCGGGACAACTCGAGGGCGCGGGCGACCACCTGGAAGAGGGCGAGTCACTCGATCAGGCAGCACGCGTGGAGTCCGGGATCGATGCCGACCCGCATCGTCGGGAGTTCTGCGGCCCGGTGCATGACGACCCCGTCGGCGAGGACCGGATCACCCCGGCGTTCGTGGCGCAATCCTGGAGCGACGAGCCTCACCGTGCTGAGCCCGGCGGGCACGATGGGCTGTTCCGGGCTGCCCTGGACAAGCCGTCGCAGGTCTGCCGGCCCTGCACCGTGGCGATCTGCCGCTTGCTCGTCGAGGGACGCACGTACCTGGCCCCGCACCGGCCTGTCCCCACCTGGGGAGGCGCATCGTGAAGCGGTATCTGCGCCGGGTGCGAATGGTTGAGCCGACCGTCTCCGCGGCCGAGCACGAGCTGTTCGGCGGGCCCCTGCGCTACGACATGGGCTGGGCCGAACATGAACGTGCGCGGCTCGACTTGAACATGCTCTCGGCCATTCGTGCCATGCCCCGGCTGGTCGGCGGAACCCTGCGCAGGGCCTGGTCCGCCGACCGGCCCGCACTGCTGGCAGTCGCGGTCAGTGAGATCGGCCAGGGCATCGCGGCAGCCGTCAGCCTGCTCGCGGTCAACGCCGTGATGCATGCCCTGCTCGGCAGCGGCACGCCTGTCGACCGCCTGTACGGCGCCCTTCCCGCGTTGATCGCCGGCGCGGTCGTCGCGGTGGTGAACGCCGGCCTCGCCGGCTGGTCCACTTCACGGGCCGGGCGCCTGGAGCCCCTGGTGGAACGGATCGCGACCACCGAGTACCTGGCCGCAGCCACCGCGGTCGAGCTGGAGGCCATCGAGGACCCGGAGTTCCGGCGCCTGATCGATGTCGCGCAGTACGGTGCCGCCTCGGCCCGACGCATGATCAGCGCCTGCGTCGCCGCATTGAACGGAACGATCTCTCTGATCGCCACAGCAAGTGTCCTGACCGTCTTGCACCCCGCGCTGCTGCCCATGCTGCTGCTGATCGCGGCACCGCGCGGCTGGGGAGCCATGCGGGTGGCGCAGGAGCGCTATGTGTCGGTGATGACTTGGGTCGAGCATGTGCGCGCCAGCCGCCTGATCGGCAACCTCCTCACCGAGCGCAGCGCGGCCCAGGAAGTGCGGATCCACTCGGTCGGCCCGTTCTTGTTGGACAAGTACAAGGGGATGGCCGAGAGCGCCGAGGCCGAGCAGAAGCGGCTCGCCGATGGCAAGGCCCTGACCGAGCTGGTGGCCGCCGCCCTGTCCGGCCTGGCCATGGCCGGCACGTACGGGGTGATGTTCTGGCTGATCACGGCCGGGCACATGAGTCTTGCCGTGGCCGGCACCGCCGTGATCGCCGTACGCTCCGGCTCCGCGAGCCTCGGCGCGCTGGTCATGAACGTCAACCAGCTGCACGAGGAGAGTCTTTACGTCCAGGACCACGACAGGTTCCTGGCCGAGGCCGCAGGACGAGCCATCCCCTCGGGCGGGGAACCCGTGCCGCACCGGGTCGAACAGGTCGTCCTCGACAAGGTCACCTACCGCTACCCGGACCGCGACGCTCCGGCACTGGACGGGGTTTCGATCACTCTCCCCATGGGGTCGGTGACCGCAGTGGTGGGTGAAAACGGTTCGGGCAAGAGCACCCTGATGAAGGTTCTGGCGGGCCTGCTGCTGCCGCAGAGCGGCACGGTGCGCTGGGGCGAATCCGAACTGACCGGCCTGGACCGCTCACAGGTGTTCGACCGCGTCGCACTGCTGACGCAGGATTTCCAGCGCTGGCCGGTGACAGCCGCCCTGAACATCCGCATCGGTCGCCCCGACCATGATGCCGAGCACGAGGAACTGGAGCCCTCCGTCGACTACGCCGGCGCCTCCCCGGTCATCGCGAAACTGCCCCATGGTCTACGGAGCCTGCTGGCCCGGATGTTCCGCGGCGCCTCGGAGCTCTCCGGAGGCGAGTGGCAGAAAATCGGGCTCGCCCGTACACACTGGCGCAGCTCCACGTGCCCGGCGGACAGCGTCCTGATCGTCGACGAACCCACCTCCGCGCTCGACCCCGAAGCGGAGATCGCCGCCTTCGACCGCATCCGCCAACTCGCCGGGCCACACCGGGCCGTGGTCCTGGTCACTCACCGCATGTCCGGTGTCCGCCACGCCGACACCATCTACGTCCTCACCCAGGGACGTCTGAGCGAACACGGCACCCACGATGAACTGATCGCCGCAGACGGACGGTACGCAGCCATGTTCCACACCCAGGCCGCCCAGTACGCACCGGATTCCCGCGCCCGGATTCCGAACCCCAGCACCCCGCCCGTCCCGGACCACTCCTGACCCGGCGGACCTAAAGGACTGTCGTGCCTCCGAGCTCCCCCACCCCGCCACATACGCTCGGGCCGGGGCTCCCTCCGTGGTGCGGAACCGGCTGACCGCCCAGCTCGTCGGCGCCGACCGGATCCGCACCCCGCTGCCGCGCCCTCATCGGTGTCGTCCGGACCCGCTTCGGTGGCCGGGCGGCGGACGTGTTGAGGGGCCCTCGGCCGGAGGCGAGGACCGGGCCGGGCCGGGCCGGGCCGGGCCGGGCCAGGTCAGGCCAGGCCAGGAGCAGGGGGTCATCGCATGGACGCGGTGGGTGGACGCTCGCGTACCGCGCCGTAGGCGATGAAGTACGCCGGCACTCGCTTGAGCCACCGCGAGGTGGTCAACAGCTCGGTCATCCGCTGTGACCGCTTGGCATTGCCGAAGGGCGGGCGTCCCTCCAGTACGGGTGCGATGACCCGCGCGTGGGCGATGCGCTGCAGCGCCTGCGTCGCGACTGTGGTCGGCCACCGGCGGCGCTGTACGGCGCGTACGTCCCCCAGGCCGACCGTACCCCTGCGCAGCGGCTCGACGAGATACCGGGCGGTGGCGACGGCGTCTTCGACAGCAAGGTTGATGCCGATACCGAAGACCGGCGACATCGCGTGCGCCGCGTCACCGATGCACAGCAGCCCCGGGCGGTGCCAGCGCCGGAGGCGGTCGAGCCGTACGTCGAGCATCTTCACCTCGTCCCACGACCGCAGCCCGTGCACCCGGTCCCCGAGCCAGGGGACGGCGGCCGAGAAGTCGGCCATGAACCGCTCAAGACCGGCGGCACGGCGCTCGGCATCGGTCCCCTTGGGGATCAGCGCCGCGCACTGCCAGTAGTCCCCACGGTCGATCATGGCGGTGAGGAACCGGTCGCCGACGCCTCCCACGAGCCCGTGCGGATCGCCCTCGCGCCGTGGCAGTCGGAACCACCAGGCGTCCATCGGGCAGGTGAATCTCCGCAGGCCCAGTTCCGGCCGAGAGCGGGCCAGCGAGCCCCGGCCGTCGCAGGCCACCGTGAGGGTGGCCCGCAGTTCGCCGGAACGGCCGTCGGGGGTGCGGTACCGCACCCCCGTGACCCGTCCGCGCTCCACCAGGAAGGAAGTCGCCTCGGTGCTCATCCGCACGGAGAACGACGGCTCTCCGGTGGCCTCGTCCGCGAGGAGGTCGAGCAGATCCCACTGCGGCACCATCGCCACGTAGTTGTAGGGGCCCCGCAGCGCGCCGATGTCTCCGACGGTCACCAGAGAGCGGTCAGGGCCGAGCGGCAACTGGACCGTCGTCACCCGCCGCTGCGGCAGACGGGCGAACCGCTCAGCCAGGCCGAGGTCGTCCAGCAGCGCCAGGGTGGACGGATGCACCGTGTCGCCGCGGAAGTCGCGCAGGAAGTCGCCGTGCTTCTCCAGGACCGTGACCGCCACTCCGGCCCGGGCCAGCAACAGGCCGAGGACCATTCCGGCGGGGCCGCCGCCCACAACACAGCACGTGGTCCGTTCCATCGCAGCCCCTGCCCTCGGTGAAATACCGGAATCCATCACGCTGGGACATATACCATCAAAACCTGCAAATCTGCCGTGAAGATTCGCGGATCCTTCTGGGAGGCATGATGAGCCAGCAGCCGGTCCTTCTGCCCTACGCCGACCCGGCCTTCGTGGCAGACCCCTACCCGCTCTACCGACAGCTGCGCGAGGACGGCCCGGTACGGCGCGCCGTCATCGCCGGCGGCCTGGAAGCCTGGCTCGTCACGCGCTACGAGGACGGCATCGCGGCACTCTCCGACCCCCGGTTGAGCAGCGATGTCCGTGACGCGTCGGATCCGAGCCTCCTGCAGCGGCTGCCCGCGACCGAACGCGAGTCCGTACTGCGCAACATGCTCCGCTCCGACCCGCCCGACCACACCCGCCTGCGCCGCCTTGTCTCCAATGCGTTCACAGCGCGCAGGGTGGCCGAGCTGCGGCCTCGTGTCCAGGCCATCACCGACCGACTGCTCGACGCGATCGTGCCGGTCGGCCACGCCGACCTCGTCGAGGACTTCGCGCTGCCGCTTCCGGTCACGGTGATCAGCGAATTGCTCGGGGTGCCCGTGGCCGACCGCCACGACTTCCAGCGGTGGACCGACGACATGATCCTGCAAGGGGCGGAGCCGCCGGACCCGGCCCGGATGGATGCGACATGGCGGCAGATGCACTCGTACCTGATCGGGCTCCTGGAGGCCAAACGAGCCCGGCCGGGGGACGACCTGCTCAGTGCGCTGATCGCCACCCGGGACGAGGAGAACCGGCTGGACGAGGACGAGCTGATCGCCATGGCCTTCCTGCTGCTGGTGGCCGGATACATCACGACCGTCAACCTGATCGGCAGCGGCATCGCCGCGCTGCTCGCCCACCCCGACCAGCTTCAGATGCTGCGGAAGGATCCGGCGCTTCTGCCTGGCGCGATCGAGGAGTTCCTTCGCTACGACGGACCGGTCAGCCCCGGGATCGCCCGGTTCGCGCGCGAGGACGTCTCCATCGCGGGCGTGGCCATCCCGCGCGGCGCGACCGTGCTGATCGCCTCCGCCATCGCCGACCGCGACCCGGCACGGTTCTCCGAACCCGATCGCCTGGACATCACCCGACAGGACAATGCTCACCTCGCGTTCGGGCACGGCATCCACTACTGCCTGGGGGCGCCGCTGGCCCGGCTCGAGGGCCAGATCGCCATCGGAACCGCCCTGCGCCGCCTTCCCCACCTCACCCTGGCCGTGCCGCCCGGCGAGCTGCGGTGGCGGCCGGGCGGGCTGCGCGGACCCGAGCGACTGCCCGTCACCTTCACGTCGGGCAACCCGAACTGAGCAGGCGAAGCGGCCGCCGACGGCACCCCGCTCTACAAGCTCTCGTACAAGGCCGCCAGGGAGGTGCTGAACAAGCTTCAGGCTGAGCCCGTCGACATGCTGCCCGCGCAGATCAGCGAGCGGACCGTGCCCGGCGGCCCGACCGGCCCCCGGATACGCCCCGTATGAGGACGCTCCTCCGCCTTCCGGTGCACCCCATCCGACGCCACGCGCCGATTCACCGGGGATGACGGGACAGCGCTGAGGCAGGACGGCTGCGAGACGATCTGCGCCAAGGGGCGGGCGCGCGCCATCAGCGTGTCCGACGTCCGGCCCGCTCACCTGTAACGCAGGCTGGAGCACAGCGACAGCGTCCCCGACAACCTCAACAAACAGATGCGCGAGAGCCGCTCGACGCTGCCCCGCCACCGCCCCGGGCAGATGTGTTCACCCGTCGCGCTCGTCGGCCCCTGCCATCGAACACCTCGCACCTGCCGACGACGACGGGCTGTGTTCGCACCGACCACGTGTACAGGAGAAACCGTGCTCATCGACCTCACCGGCAAGACCGCACTCGTCACCGGATCCACGCAAGGAATCGGTTTTGCCGTTGCCGCGGGACTGGCCCGTGCCGGCGCTCACGTGGCGGTCAACGGACGCCGCCGACAATCCGTGGAGGAAGCCGTGGAGAAACTGCGGCAGGAGACGGACCGTGACTCCTTCATCGCCGCGCCCGGCGACATCACCACCGACGACGGCGCCCGGCATGTCACCGAGGCGGCCCCGGACGTCGACGTCCTTGTGAACAATCTGGGCATCTTCGGAGCGACCCCTGCCCTGGAGATCAGCGACGAGGCATGGCGCCGGTACTTCGACGTGAATGTCCTGTCCGCCGTCAGGATGATCCGCGCCTACCTCCCCGCCATGAAGGACCGTTCCTGGGGACGGGTCCTCAACATCGCGAGCGACTCGGCCGTGGTCACCCCGGTGGAGATGATCCACTACGGCGTTTCGAAGACTGCTCTGCTCGCTGTCACGCGGGGCTTCGCCAAGGATGCCGCCGGCACCGGGGTCACCGTCAACTCGATCATCGCCGGGCCGACTCACACCGGCGGCGTCGAGGATTTCGTGTACGAACTCGTCGACCGCAGCCTTCCCTGGGACGAAGCGCAGCGGGAGTTCATGGTCAAGCACCGGCCCCAGTCACTGTTGCAGAGGCTGATCGAGCCGGAAGAGATTGCGAACATGGCCGTGTATCTCAGCTCGCACCTCGCCTCCGCCACGACCGGCGGGGCCGTGCGCGCGGACGGTGGATACGTCAACTCCATCCTCCCCTGACAGGTCACGGACGCGAGGAGAACCACAGCTGTACGGCCCCCTCGGCGTGGTGGTGTGCGTCAACATGGCTGAGGCGTCGCTGTGCGGGCCGCGGGGAGGAGAGCTGCCCCGCGGCCGGAGGCGTGGGCAATCACTTCTGGCCAAGCTTGATGCGTTCGGTCAGGTCACCGACCTCGCTGCCGAGTTTCTGCACAGGGGCGGCGAGGGAGGCCAGTGCGGACTCGACATCGACTGCGGCGGCCGTGTACTTGTCCATGCTGGCTGCGTGCTCCAGCCGTGCCCACACGGCGGCTTCGGCCACCAGGGCGTCACGCTGGGGGCTGGCGATCGGGTGCTGGGATGCCTTGGTGAGCAATTCGCGGGCCTGCTGGCCCGGGGCGCTGTCCGTCATGGCCGGAATCCTTTCAGCGGGCCCGGGGCAAAGGGCGGATTTCGGACGGGAAGACTTGGCCGCCGGAGGTCGGCGCCCGTCCGACGAAGCGCGGGCCACCACGGCTCTGCCCGAGGGCCGTCCCGCTATTCCTGGCGGGCGCGCGACGACAGCCACCGCACGCTGCGCGGTCCTGGCGATGACGGGAAAGGCACTGGGATCAGCCCGTGACGATGCCGGCGACGAGGTTGATCGTGGTGGCCAGGATGCTGACGCCGAAGATGTAGGAGAGCAGGCAGTGTCGTAGGACCACCGCACGAATCGTGGAGCTGGAGACATCGGTGTCGGAGACCTGATAGGTCATTCCGAGGTTGTAACTGAAGTAGAGGAAATCGCTGTACGTCGGCGGATCCTTGGAGTTGAAGTCGATCCCTCCGTCGGAGGTCCGGTAATAGAGGTCTGCGTAGCGGGTGGCGTACATCAGGTGCAGGGCCGCCCAGGCCATGAAGACACCGGCGAGCGCGGTCGCGGCTGCGGCGTGGCCGGTGCCGGAGTGACCGAGCAGAAGCAGCATCACGATACCGAGCAGTCCGCACAGAGCGGTCGAGACGACGACGAGTTCCTCGGTGACGGGCCGGAAGTCCTCGCGTCGGACGTTGCGGTGCGTGGCGGCGGCGTCCATGGGCCAGAGCACGACCCAGCCCGCCACGACGAAGACCGTCTCCGCCACGGCGATGGCGGCGAGAATGCCCAGCGGCGGCACCTTCGTCAGCACACCGACGACCAGGCCGACGGCCCCTCCGACGACCGTGGAACCCGTGAGTCGGGGAACCGCAGACTGCGGCAACCAGCGGTTCATGGGAGGTCCGAGGCTTCCTGGACGATCACGGCCCGATCCGTATACGTCAGGTACGTCAGCGTCTCGTGGTCGTACACCCCGACGCTGTGCGCGTCGTGAGCCGTGGCACGCGCGGCGCCCTGCACGGGTTGCCGGTCGACGTCGTGCGAGCCGCGCTCGACGTCGTCCACGACGGTGCTGCCGGCAGTGAACGGCACGCGCAGCTCGACGAGCGGTTTCGCCTCACGCAGCCGCGCCGCAGCGCCAGGGGTGGGTGGAGCGATCTCGGAGACGTGTCCGGTGCCGACGGCAGCGAGCCCTGGTCCGGCCGGGTCGGAGACGTCGAGGACGCAACGGTCCGCCATGCGGCGCCGGAAGGCGTGGCGGGCCCCCTCTTCGATCCGGGCCCGGGCCGCCGACGTGATCAGCGCGATGTGGCGGTGCAGGTCGGTCGTTGCGGCAGGGGTCTTCATGGCGTTCACGCTCCTTTCAGGCTGCCGATGCCCGGGGAGCCGCCGATCCGGGCGGGCCTCGGTGGGCGAGCGGGAAGGCCGCCGAGGAAGTCGGCACTCGGCACGAAGAACAGACAGCCGGTCACGGCCATGGAGAAGCATGCGATTCCCACAGGGCAATGGCGCGCAACACGGGCAAAGAGTACGGAGTGAGGCTATCCGCCCGAGGATCGGTGTGCAGTCCGGGCGCGACGCGCGTGTGATGCCCGCGGACGGGCGGCGAGATTCGGCTTCGGCCGACACAGAGCGTCTGCACGCAGGGAAGCTCCAGAGATCGACAACAGCACGGCCCAATGAGCCGATCCATCACGGAGGGCGGGTGATATACACCGCTTATGCCCCGTTCGCACCCTCCTCTGCCACCCGTGACCGGGCGCGGTTGGCGGCGTTCGGTGGCCGGTGTGACGCGCGTACTCTCCCCGCGCGGGGCACTCGCCCTGCACAGGGTGGACGGGGCTCTGTCCTTCGCCCTGCGCGCGGCGCTTGCCATGGCCGTGCCGGCCGTGCCGATGGCACTGGCCGGACGGTCCGAGCAGGCCGTCTACGCCATGCTCGGCTCCTTCACCACGACGTTCGGCCGCAATCTGCCGTACCCGCACCGTGCTCGTGTTCTCGCGCTCGTCGCGGTGGCCATGACGGCGTGTGTGGGCTGTGGTTCGGCCCTCGCCGCGTGGGCCCATCCACGAGCGGGGGGAGCCGGTGCCGCCCTGGTGGTCGCGGCCATGGCCGCTGTGGCCGGGGTGGCGAAATACGCCTGTGACGCGGCACGTCTGAGCGGGCTGGGCGCGGTGCTGCTGCTCTTCTCGTTCGCCGTGGCGGCCAACGGGTCGCCCGCACCTGACGACGTCCTTCCCCAGACCGCCCTGGCCGCGGCGGGCGCGACCCTGGCCTGGGCCCTGGCCGTATCCGGCTGGTTCGTGCACCCGGACCGGCCGCAACGCCTCGCCGTGGCAGCGGCCCTGCGCGACCTCGCGGAGCTGTTGGAAGCGCTGGGCGAAGGGAACGGAAGCGGGCTCACCCGGCACCGGGCGACCGCCGCCACCCTGCAGGCCTACCGGTCCCTGGGGATCATGCCTCCGACGGCCGCCGAGCGTGGTGAACGAGGCGGGGTGTACGTACGCCTGACCGATCTCTCCTGGTCGCTGCTGATCGGCTCCGCGCGCCGGTCGCCGGACGACCCGGCCGGACTGGCGCACCACCTGCGCCGCCAGGTCCGTCTCCTCGTCAGCCGGCGCCGCCGGGTCCCACCCCTCCTGCCCGAACTGTCCCTCGCGTCCCTGATCGCCCAGGCCAGTACGGTCCCCGGCACAGCGGGAACCAATCAGGATGCGGGCTACCCCACCACCCGGCGCGCCACCGAACTGCGCGCCGCCGAACTGGTGACGGGACAGCGCCCCGGCGGCGCCGGCCACGTGTCGGTGCTGCTCGTTCCCGCCCTGCGGATCGTCCTCGGCACCGGGCTCGCGGGCGGGCTGGCCCTTCTTCTGGGCCTGGGCCACGGCTACTGGGCGGCGATCTCCGCCGCCGCGGTGCTGCACTCGATCAACGTCCGCACGGCCGCCCAGCGTGCCGTCCAGCGCACCCTGGGCACGGTCGCCGGGCTGTTCATCGCCCTCGGGGTGCTCGCCGTGCGCCCCGATCCCGTGGTTCTCGTCCTCGTGATCGTGCTCCTGGAATTCCTGCTGGAGTACGTCGTCGCGCGCAACTACGGTCTGGGCGTCGTCTTCCTCACGCCGCTGGCGCTGCTCATGACCGACCTGGCCGCGCCGGCACCTGCCGGCACACTCGTGCAGGACCGGGCGCTGAGCAGTCTTCTGGGGATCGTCGTCGGACTGGCCTGCGGGCTTCTGGTGGTCCACGGTCATGCCGCGGTCCGGGCGGAACGTGCCCTCGGCGCGTGCACTGAGGCCGCCGAGCACGCGGAGCGTGCGCTGGCAGAACGCGCGGAGCCGTCCTTCCCGGTCGTCCAGACGCATCTGGCGGCAGCCGTGGTGGAGTTGCGCGAGGCCGACGACGCCGCGGCGGGTGAGCTGTGGCAGGCGGAGATCGATCCCACCGAGCTCGCCGCCGCGGAACAGCGTGCCTACCTGCTCCTGGAGCGGCTCCTCCGGTGGCGGTGACGCCACCGGACGCATCAGCCGGATCTCCGCCGGCCCGCGTTCCCTCGCTCAGGTGGCGGGGGTGATGGTGACCTTGACGTGCTTCATGATCGGCTGGTCGCTCTGGGTGCTGTAGTCGCACACCGCGACCAGGACGTTCATCTCGGGCATGTATCCGGCCGCGCAGCCGCGGGGGATGTCGTACGGGATCGCCAGGAAGCCGTTGAGGTAGCGGTTGCTGCCGTCCTTGGCGGTACTGGTGATGTCGACGGGTTCGAACTCCGAAATCCCGCGTTCGCGCATGTCGTCCTGGTTCATGAAGACGAGCGTGCGCAGGTTCTTGATGCCGCGGTAGCGGTCGTTGTCGGAGTAGATGGTGGTGTTCCACTGGTCGTGTGAGCGCATGGTGCCCAGCGCCAGGGTGCCGGGGGCCGGGACCACGTCGGGCAGGACGGCGGTGGAGAACTCCGCGCGTCCGGACGGGGTGAGGAAGACCAGTTCGCGGGCGGGCTGCTTGATGCGGAAGCCGAGCGGCAGGCGCACGCGGCGGTTGAAGTCCTCGAAGCCGTCGAGTACCTGGGCCATGGTGTCGCGGATGCGGTCGTAGTCCTCGATGTACGACTCCCAGGGGGTGGTGCTGTCCGGCAGGGCGGCGCGGGCCATGCCGGCGACGATGGCGGGCTCGGAGAGCAGGTGCGGAGAGGCAGGGCGCTTCATGCCGACGGACAGGTGCACCATGCTCATCGAGTCCTCGACGGACGTGCTCTGGATGCCCTTGCGCTGTTGGTCCTTCTCGGTGCGTCCGAGGCACGGCAGGATCAGGGCCCGGCGGCCGTGGACGAGGTGGCTGCGGTTCAGCTTGGTGCTCACCTGGACGGTGAGGTCGCAGTTGCGCAGTGCCTCGTATGTGTACGGGGTGTCGGGCGCCGCGAGAGCGAAGTTGCCGCCCATGCCGACAAATACCTTCACGTCGCCACGGTGCATCGCCTTGATGGTGCCGACGGTGTCCAGACCGTGCTCACGGGGCGGCTGAATGTCGCAGGCCTCTGCGAGCCGGTCCAGGAACTCGTCGGTGGGGCGGTGGTCGATACCGCAGGTGCGGTTGCCCTGGACGTTGCTGTGCCCGCGGACGGGCGAGGGTCCGGCTCCTTCGCGTCCCAGATTGCCACGCAGCAGAAGCAGGTTGACGATCTCCCGGACGGTGTCGACACCGTGCTCATGCTGGCTGACGCCCAGGCACCAGCTGACGATGCTGCGGTCGGCGTCGCGGTACACGCGCGCCACCTTGAGAATGTCGTCGCGGCCGAGCCCGGACTGCCTCTCGATCTCCTCCCACGGCGTGGCCTCGCACAGGGCCCGGTACTCGTCGAAGCCGGAGGTGTGGCGGTCGATGAACTCCCGGTCCAGGGCCTTTGGGTCGGTGGCGGACTGCTCCAGGATCGCCTTGGCCATGCCGCGCATGAGCGCCATGTCGCCGCCGATGCGCGGCTGCAGGTTCAGGGTGCTGGTCCGGGTCGAGCGGAAGGTGGCCATGTCCGTGAAGTCGTGCGGGATGATGGTGCGTGTGGCGGCCGCCTCGACCAGCGGGTTGATGTGCACGACCTGGGCGCCGCGGTGGTACGCCTCGGCGAGGGCGGTGAGCATCCGGGGCGCGTTGGAGGCCGCGTTGACTCCCAGAATGAACAGCGCGTCGGTGGCCTCCCAGTCCTTGAGGTCGACGGTCCCCTTACCGGTTCCCAGCGATGCCTGAAGGGCGCGGCCGCTTGCCTCGTGGCACATGTTGGAACAGTCCGGCAGATTGTTCGTGCCCAGCTCACGGGCCATCAACTGGTAGAGGAAGGTGGCCTCGTTGCCCAGCCGGCCGGAGGTGTAGTACGCGGCCTGGTGAGGGGAGTCCAGCTCTCGCAAGGTGCGGCCGACCAGCTCGAACGCGTCCTTCCAGCTGATCGGGACGTAGTGGTCCGTCTCGGGGTCATAGACCATCGGCTCGGTCAACCGGCCCTGGTTCTCCAGGTCGTAGTCCCTCCACCCGGACAGTTCGGTCACCGAGTGGGCGGCGAAGAACTCGCGGCCGACCCGCCTGCGCGTCATCTCCCACGTGACGTGCTTGATCCCGTTCTCGCAGATGTCGAGATGCAGACCCTTGGTGTCGTCCGGCCAGGCACATCCAGGGCAGTCGAAGCCGGTGTTCTCGTGGTTCATCCGCATGATCGCCCGCGGGCCGTCCATCAGTGCGCCCTCACGCATCAAGAATCGGGACACGCTCTTGGCGGCACCCCAGCCGGCAGCGGGGTGGTGATAGGGGTGAAAGTGCGGATCGCCCTCGGGAACGGGACCGACTCGGGGCTCAGTCGACTCCTGTTCGTTCTGCGAGGTGCTCAAGGCTCTCACCAGACTTTCTACAGACGGACGCGATCAGATCCTTCGGCATCTTCAGCAACGCTAGGCCCGCTGATCGCACCCCGCCAATTCTGGCCGTGCACGGAATGAAGAAGGGCCCGACCGAGCCCGCCGCCACCGCCGGGAGGCCTTTCGAGGTTTCCGGCGATCCGTAGAAAATTCACCTATTGGGGAGCCGTGGCTGCTATGAAGATGAACACCGGCGAACAACCAAGGGCATGAGGCACCCCCGGTGCACTCGCCATCTTCGTATTCATCGCCTCACTCGGAGTCCTTGCGCCGCTGGCCGTCTACTTGTTCATGGGAGAGCGCGCCAGAAGCATTCTCGCCGCCTGGCGAAACTGGGCCGCCCAGCACAATGCCGCTGTCATGGCCGCCCTCTTCTTCGTCCTCGGCCTCAAGCTGCTCGGTGACGGCATCAGCGCCCTTGCCACCTGAGTGCGGCCCTTCTCCGTCCGCTCCTTCCGGTGCGTTCCAGCCCGCACCCGCGCCGGAAACCGGGACGAAGCCCGTCTGCTCTTCGACAAGTTGCTCACCTCCACGCGCCGTCTCGGCCTGCACGCCGGGAAGACCAGCCACAACGCAGAACAACCAGGGCGTGTGTCGGAAGTCCCGCCTGCGTCTCACCACCGTCAGGCGCGACCTCGACTGGGCCATGGGCTGACGGCCGGCCCGACAGTTCCCCTGAGCGGTCGCCGTGCAAGCGTGCAGTGCTCGGCTCATGCTGGAAGAAAGGGAGTGTGGCGACAGAGGAAGTGGTGGGGATGCGAATCGTTGTGGACCTCACACGCTGCCAGGGCTACGCACAGTGCGTGTTCCTCGCACCCAAGGTGTTCGAGCTGCACGGCTCGGAAGGTTTGCTGTATGCCACAGCCGTCCCGGACGACCAGGCCGAGCGCGTGGTCCAGGCTGCGGCGGCTTGTCCTGTCCAGGCCATCCTCGTCGGTGAGGAGGTGAACCCAGATGGCCGCCAGTGATCTTCGGGGCGGCCGCATCGTCATCGTCGGCGCGTCGCTGGCTGGGCTGAGGGCCGCGGAGACGCTGCGCGAGGAGGGTTTCACCGGCTCCATCACGGTGGTCGGGGACGAGCCCCATGTTCCCTACGACCGGCCGCCGCTGTCCAAGCAGGTACTGCTCGGCCAGGCGACGGCGGACACCACCGAGCTGCCGATGCGCCGGGACCCGGACGCCGACTGGCGGCTGGGAGTGGCCGCCACCGGTCTTGACCCTACGGAGAAGAGGGTGCTGCTGGCCGACGGGGAGTCGCTGCCGTACGACCGGCTACTGATCACCACCGGGACCCGGGCGCGGCCCTGGCCCAACCCGGCAGAGAACGCCCTGGACGGGGTGTTCACCCTGCGTACGAGTGAGGACGCCGCAGGGCTGGCCGAGCGACTGGACGCCGGGCCGGGGCGGGTGATGGTGATCGGCGCCGGCTTCACCGGCTCGGAGATCGCCTCGGCCTGCCGCGAACGCGGACTGGACGTCACCGTCGCCGAACGCGGCCCCGCACCCCTGGTGGGCGCGCTCGGCGGCACCCTGTCGAAGCTTGCGGCCGTCATGCAGCGCAACCACGGCGTCGATCTGCGCTGCGGGGTCACCGTCACCGCCCTGCGCGGGAACGGCAGCTTCACGGGCGCGGACCTGTCCGACGGCACGCGTGTCGACGCGGACGTGTGCGTCGTGGCACTGGGGGGCGTCCGCAACGTCGAGTGGCTGGCGGAGTCCGGGCTGGCGGCGGGCCCTCGCGGTATCGCCTGTGACGCCGGGTGCCGCGCCTTCAACATGTACGGCATCGTCACCGACGACATCTTCGTGGCCGGCGATGTCTCCCGCTTCCCCCACCCGCTCTTCGGCTATCAGATGCTCTCCCTGGAGCACTGGGGCAACGCGGTCGAACAAGCCGATGTGGCAGCCCACAACATGATCAATCCGGGGCCCAAGCAGCGCCCGCACCTGGCCATCCCGGTGTTCTGGTCGACCCAGTTCGGGCTCAACATCAAGTCCGTGGGCGTGCCGACCTACTCCGACCACGTGGTCATCGCCCAAGGATCTCTGGAGGCGCGCCGCCTGGCGATGGTCTACGGCTACCAGGGGCGGGTCACCGCCGCGGTCACCGTCGACATGGCCAAGTCGCTCGACTACTACCGACACCTGATCGAGACCGCGGCCCCGTTCCCGCCCCCGCCCGGCGCGCTGGACCGTGCCATCGCGGCCGACGTCCCGATTCCGTCCGACGTACCGGATCCGAAGGGGCTGTCCCACGGCCCCACCGTGGCGCTCACCGGATACCTGCCCGACCGCCGACTGACCGTGGTGCAGCCCACGCGCTGACCCACGCCCCGTCCCACGACGAGGAGCCACTATGGACTCCGAGACCCTGCTGGCACGGATCACCGACTACGCCAGCCGCCCCGACCCCTACCCGCTGTACGCGGAACTCCGCGCGACCGGTCCCGTGGTCCGGCAGGCGGACGACAGCTACCTGATCGGCGCTTACCACGAGATCGCCGCACTGCTGCACGACCCACGGATGAGTGTCGACCCCCGCACCCGTGGCGACGTGGACCACAAGCCGCCGTTCCTCCGGCTCGACGACCCGGAGCACGACAGGCTGCGCACCCTGGCCATGCGGCCCTTCGGACCACCGCACACCCCGGGCCGGGTCGACGCCATGCGCGGCGAGATCGAACAGATCATCAAGGAACTGCTGGCATCCTTCGAGGCCGGCCGGCAGATCGACATCGTCGACGACTTCGCCTACCCGCTGCCCGTCACGGTGATCTGCCGTCTGCTCGGCGTCCCCCGCGAGGACGAACCGCTGTTCGCGGCCTGGTCCGACGCTCTGGTCATAGCCGCCGACGTCCGGCCCGGCCAGGACACCACCGATGCGGACAAGGCCGGCGACCAGGCACGGATCGAGATGGGCGGATACCTGGTCAAGCTCGCCGAACAGCGTCGTGGCCACCCGACCGACGACATGCTCTCCGCCTTCGTCAACGAGCCGGACCCGGCCCTGCGGCTCACCCAGGAGGAACTCGCAGTAACCGCCGTACTGCTCTTCATCGCCGGCCATGAGACCACCGTCAACCTGATCACCAACGGGGTGCTCACCCTGCTGCGTCAGCCCGAGCACCTGGACCATCTGCGCAACGACCCCGACCTGCTGCCGCGAGCAGTGGAGGAACTCCTGCGCTACGAACCCCCCCTCCAGATGCGCGAGCGCATCCCCAACGCCGACATCGACGTCGCAGGCATCACGATCCCCGAAGGCGCATCCGTCGTCCTCGCGCTGGCCTCGGGCAACCGCGACCCCATGCGGTTCCACGAGCCCGACCGGTTCGACCCCACCCGCCCGGACAACCAGCACCTCGGCTTCGGCAGCGGTATTCACCTGTGCTACGGCGGTCCCCTGGCCCGTCGAGAGGCCCAGGCCGCGCTCGGCGCGCTGATCCCCCACCTGGGCACGGCGCGCCTGGTCGAGGACCCGCCCCCCTACCGGCAGAGCGCCATGCTCCGCGGTCCCCGCCACCTTCCCGTTCAGCTCTGAGTCCGGCCCATGCCCTTCGCGCGCATCCGCAGGGGCCGGACCCGAGGTCGGGTGCCGCCCCGGTAGCGGTACAGGTCGACGCCGGGCTGAGGACCACCCGGCAAGATGCCCGCAAGAAGCGGCCCGATGCCGGGTGTTCGACCGCGCTCTGCGACTCGCCGAGGCGAAAGGACGGCCGTCCGCGGCCGGACGCCGGCACACCCAACGGGACGCCGTCTACAGCAGGGCGACCGCCGACGTGACGAACACGACAGCGACGAGGGTGACGAGCGCCAGCCGGCGCAGTGTGGTGTGCGCGCCGTCGGGGACGGTCAGCGGGACAGGGACGAGGTAGGCACACCGAGCCATGCCCCAGGCCGCGATGGCCGACGGGACCCCGCCTGCCGTCGAGACCCGGGCCCTTGCTCCGGAGGGGCGTGTCAGCAGCCACGCGGTGGCGAGCGTGGCCGACGCCGCCGCAATCACGGAGACGAGACCGACGCCGTGGGCGAGCCCGTGCCACACATGTCAGCGGCGAGGAGACGGCGAAGCCCGCTCGGTGGAGGCGCCGGCCGGCCGCCGGACGGGCTTGCGGGTTTCGCCCGGACACGTCGCGACACGTGACGATCACCTTCGCAAGGTCAATACTGTGAAGGGCAAGGCCGCGTCATCGCGAGGAGCAGGTCCCCCGCCGCCGTCGCACGAGTTGCACCTGACGACTCGTCAGCAAAGTCGGCAAGAGGTCGGCTTCAGTCCCGCCGGACCCCGCTTCCAACCGCCGAGATCGACCCCCTGCACTCACTCCCACTTGCGAGGACGGGGGCCGGAGAACTGCTTGCCGAACCGACCAGGAGATGCCCATGAGGATGCTGATCAACGTCCCCGAGACCGTCGTGGCGGACGCCCTGCGCGGCATCGCCGCCGCCCATCCCGAGCTGACCGTGGATGTGGACAACCGTGTCGTCGTACGGCGCGACGCACCCGTCGCCGGAAAGGTGGGGCTCGTCTCCGGGGGCGGGTCCGGGCACGAGCCGTTGCACGCCGGGTTCGTCGGGCCCGGGATGCTGTCCGCCGCCTGTCCCGGGGAGGTGTTCACGTCGCCCGTTCCGGACCAGATGGTGCGCGCCGCAGCCGCCGTCGACAGTGGCGCGGGGGTGCTGTTCGTCGTCAAGAACTACACCGGCGATGTGCTGAACTTCGAGATGGCCGCCGAGCTCGCCGAGGACGAGGGTGTGCAGATCGCGAAGGTGCTCGTCAACGACGACGTGGCCGTGACGGACAGTCTGTTCACGGCCGGGCGGCGTGGCACGGGGGCGACCCTGTTCGTCGAGAAGATCGCCGGGGCGGCGGCCGAGGAGGGTGCGCCGCTGGAGCGGGTGGAGGCCATCGGCCGACGGGTGAACGAGGAGTCGCGGAGTTTCGGGGTGGCGCTGAGCTCCGTCACCACCCCGGCCAAGGGCTCCCCCACTTTCGATCTGCCGCCGGGCGAGCTCGAACTGGGCATCGGCATCCACGGCGAGCCGGGGCGTGAGCGGCGTCCGATGATGACGTCGGGGGAGATCGCGGACTTCGCAGTGGACGCGATTCTGGAGGATCTGCAGCCGGACAATCCGGTGCTCCTGCTGGTCAACGGTATGGGGGCGACGCCGTTGCTGGAGCTGTACGGGTTCAATGCCGAGGTGCAGCGGGTGCTGTCCGAGCGGCATGTCGTCGTGGCTCGTACGCTCGTGGGGAACTATGTGACCTCGCTCGACATGGCGGGCTGTTCGGTGACGCTCTGCCAGGTGGACGAGGAGCTGCTGCGGCTCTGGGACGCGCCGGTCGAGACGCCCGCGCTCCGCTGGGGCCGTTGAGCAGCGGCCGTGCGCCCATGACGTTGTTCCAGGGACAAGGAGATCCATGTGCTCGACGTTGACTTCTTCCGCCGGTGGATGGCCGCCGCCGCGGCCGCTGTGGACCGTGAGGCGGACCGCCTCACCGAGCTCGACTCCGCGATCGGGGACGCCGATCACGGCAGCAATATGCAGCGTGGATTCGCCGCGGTGACCGCGGTGCTGGAGAAGGAGGATCCGCGAACCCCGGGGGCCGTACTGATGCTTGCGGGGCGACAGTTGATCTCGACGGTCGGCGGGGCGTCGGGGCCGTTGTACGGGACGCTGCTGCGGCGTACGGGGAAGGCGCTGGGCGATGCGCCCGCCGTGACGGATCAGCAGCTGGCCGAGGCGTTCGCCGCGGGTGTCGCCGCCGTGGGACAGCTGGGCGGTGCGCAGGCCGGGGACAAGACGATGCTCGACGCGCTGCTGCCGGGCGTGGAAGCGCTCGGTACGTCGTACGCCGCTGCCCGGGAGGCGGCCGAGGCGGGTGCGACCGCGACCGTGCCGATGCAGGCGCGCAAGGGCAGGGCCAGCTATCTGGGTGAGCGGAGCATCGGGCATCAGGATCCGGGTGCGACGTCGTCCGCGCTGCTGATCGCCACGCTGGCGGAGTCGTACGAACGCGGTGGAGGCGGCTCGTGAGCGAGCAGAAGCAGGTGGGAATCGTGCTGGTGTCGCACAGCGGACCGGTGGCCGAGGCGGTGGCCGAGTTGGCCAAGGGGCTGGCAGCCGGTGGTGCGACGGCACCCGTGGCCGCGGCCGGCGGTACGTCGTCGGGTGGGCTGGGCACCAGTGCGGAGCTCATCGCCGAGGCGGCCAGGAAGGTCGACGGCGGCGTGGGCATCGCGGTGCTGGTCGACCTGGGCAGTGCGGTGCTCACGGTCAAGGCGATGCTGGCCGAGGGAGACGAACTTCCGGACGGGGCACGGCTGGTGGACGCGCCGTTCGTCGAGGGCGCGGTCGCGGCACTGGTCACGGCGTCGGCGGGCGGTGGTCTTGCCGCGGTCGAGGCCGCGGCGACCGAGGCGTACGGCTACCGCAAGTTGTGAGGGACCGGAAGTACGGGATCCCGCACCCGGTCGTGGAACCGGGTGCGGGACCGCCGCGCGGTGCGCGTGTTGCGTCAGGCTGCCGAGGCGGTGGAGGCCGCGGCGACCCGGATCCGGGTCACCTGCGTCGTGCCGTTGACCGTCACCGCGAGCGTGATCGTGCCCGGCCGAAGCGCCGTGAGGGTGCCGGTGGACGGGTCGAAGACCGCTGTGTGCCGGTGGCGGGCGCCGCCCCGGTCGCCGATGTGGACGTCCGGTGACCCGGTCCAGTCGGCGGCCATCGGGAACGCGACCGGGACACTGCGGGCGCCCTGGGTGACGGACGCCGTGATCTTGGCGGTGTGTCCCGCGCCGAGCACGGACGGGGCGTCCAAGGTCAGCGCGTCGACATGCGCCCGGGTCTGTACCGAGATCCAGTCGGGCTCGCCCTGCCACGGCTTCTCCCGCGCGGCGGCCTGTTCGCCGGGCGAGACGTGGTCCGCGCCGACGAGGGACCAGCCGGTGAAGCCTCCCTCGTCCGCCGGTCCGGCCGGTGCCTTCCCTGAGTTGCCGTTGATCAGGTACGGCACGCCGTCGACGTGCGAGGCGTGGAAGACCCCGACGTGGCTGCCGATGAATGCGGCGCCCTTGCCCGTCGTACGGCGGAAGTCGGCGAGCCACTGTTCCACCAGGGCCGCCTCCTTGCGGTCCCCGAGCTGGCTGCCCTTCTGAACCGTCGGGTCGCGCGGCGGAACGTGCTCGATCAGCATCACCGATTGGACGTCAGGGTCCTTCGCAGCCGCATCGAGCTGGGCACGCACCTCCTTGATCTGGGCGAAGCCCCCGCCGCGCAGGGTGAGGCTGGAGGTGTCGAGCGTGATGATGCGGGTGCCCTTGTGGTCGAACGTCCGCTGGGCGGGACCGAATTGGGTGATGAAGTTGGCGATCTTCCCGCCCATCACTTCGTGGTTGCCGGGCACGTAGTACCAGGGAAGGGAGTCGCCGAGTTCCTCGGTCAGGATCTGGCGTGCGAAGGCGAGGTCCGCCGGTGATCCCTCGTCGACGAGGTCGCCGTTGATGACCAGGAAGTCGGGCCGTGCCGCTTTGATCTCGCGCAAGGTCCGCCGCGCCTGGGTGACGATGGCGCTGTCGGGGTCGCGGGCGACGAACTGGGCGTCCGACATCACCGCGAACTGCCAGTCCCGGGCTTCGGTGACCGCGGCCGGATCGATCAACGGATCAATGGTCACGGCCTGTTCGGGCAGGTCGACGGTGGGCGGCACCTGGGCGGTGAGGTCGTCGATGACGATCTCACCCGTGTACTGCTGGGCGGCCGCCGTCTCGGCGAGGTAGAAGCGGTACACGCTGAGCGGCATGGCCGCGCCCGTCGGCACGGCGAAGGTGACCTGCCGCCAGCCGGTCCAGGTGACGTACGGTCCGCGGAGCAACTGGTCGGAACCCGCGGCGTCCTTGAGGTGCAGCGTCGGCCAGGCGCCCTTGCCGTCGCCCTTGATCCAGAGCTTGAACGACTGGGGCTGTCCCGGCACGGTGACCGGCTGGGGCGGGGCGGCGTACGCGGCGCGCGTCGCGGTCGACTGGGTGAAGTCGTACGTGAGTCGAAGTCCCGTGCCGGTGTGGCCGTCGGGGGTGGCGGAGAGGGATCCGCTCGCCCGGGCCTGGCTGAACTTCCAGGACCCTGCGTCGTCGAAGTCGGAGACCGCCTGCTCGGCGAGGCCGACGCTGACGGCGAGGACAGTGGTGGCGCCCGCGACGGTCGCCCTGATCTGTCCGGCGCCGGCGCCGGTGCGTGAGGTGACGGTGAAGTTGCCCTTGCCGTCATCACGGACGTCGAAGAGCGCGTGGTCGTATTCGAGGGTGACGTCGCGGGGTTCGACGGGGGCGCTGGTGCCGTGCGCGTCGAGTCCGACGATGCCGAACGTACCGGTCGCTTCGGCGTTCGCGAGCCCCACACGCTGTGTGGTCGGCTGGATCCGGGTCAGCTTGTCGAGGACGGTCAGCACGGTGCTGCCGCGGGCGGATCCCAGTTCGGCGCGCGCCTGTGTGGTGCCGCTCCGGCGTGCCGTGAAGAGCCCGTTGCCGTCGACCGTACCGACGTTGTTGCGGGCGGTGTGCCAGTGCGGGATGCCGGTGGCCGGGCCGTACGTCTCGTCATATCCGGTCGCGGTGAGGCTACGGGTGAGTCCGGGGAAGACCCGCTCGGGGTGGCCGCCCTTGACGGGGTCGACGCCCGGTGCGGTACCGGCCGGGGTGCGGGGCGCCACCCAGAAGCCCTTGAGGCGCCCGCTGCCGTCGGGGGCGGTGAGGGCGAGGCCGTTGGGGACGGTGCGCTCGGTGCCGTCGGACGGGCTGTTCTCCACCTGCAGCGCGTCGCTGCCGGGCACACGCGCGACGAGGGTCGAGGAACCGCCGCCGTCCAGGTTGAGTGCGCTGTACGAGCCTGCTCGTCGCATCATCCGGCCGAGTTCGGTGAGTGTGACGCCACCGCTGTCGGCCTGCCGGCCGTCGATGGTGAGGATCTGCATCGTGCTGCCGTCCTGGGAGAAGCCGACGGCGGTGCGCGGGGCGGCGGTGTTGTTGCCCTCTCCGTCGTGGTTCTGCGCGACCCCGTCGACGACGAGGAGCTCCCGACCGCCGACGGCGGTGCGGGGTACCTCTCCGCTGTCGGTGCGTGCCCGGTAGGTCAGCGACACGGGGTCGCCCGGCCGGAGCGACGTGAGTGCGGCGGCTCCGGCCTCGCGTCCGACGAGGACCGTGGTGTCGTCGGGGACGGCGCCGGAGCCGGTGGTGTCCGACACGGAGACGACCTTGCCGTCGCGTACGACCGCTTCGGCGACGGGTGTCGCCTTGTCGACAGTGAGTGCACGGTCGGCGGTTCCCCAGGCCGGGGTGTAGGCACCCACTCCCCCACTCGGCACATTGGCGGCGTTGTAGGCGTTGAGCGGCCGCTGTCCGGAGGGCAGGGTGAGTGTGCCCTCGAAGTACAGGTTCAGGATGCGGCCCGCGCTTCCGGGACCGATGCCGACCGCCCGGTTGACTCCGGGGGCGGGTGACTGGACGGGCACGCCGTCCTTGATTCCGACGCCTTCGGGCGCACCGGTCTGGTTGATGTCGAAGAAGTCGGCGTTGATCGCCGCGACGGTCCGGCGGCCGGGGCCCGCGTCGTGTCCGGCGGCGAGCTGCGAGACCGTGCGCCGGTCGGAGACCTTGCCGGTGGAGAGGTAGTCGGCCTGTACGCCACTGCCGTCGAGGTCGACGGAGAGGGCGTCCACACGCAGCCACTTGTCGGACTCGAGCCGGTCGTACGAGCTGAGGCGGACTCCGGGGGCGATCGGGCGCGAGGCGCGGGCCGTCTCGATGCCGTCGCCGTCCACGACGGACCGGGAGTCGCCTGCCGCACGGCTCGCTGCCGGCGGGGCGACGGGTCTGAGGACTTCGGCGGAGTTACGGGGACGGGGGTCGGGGGTCGAATCGGCGACGGCAGGGGCAATGGCTCCCACCGTCATCGCGGACACCGTCGCGAGGAGCACGAGCGGACGCGTTGCTTTGCCGACTATGCCAGGGCCCACAAATCCTCCTGGAATGGCGATGGTTGCACGGGCAGTAAGCGCTGTCGGCGGACAGCATGGCCGCGCACACCGCCACGCACCAGGGGGCCTCGGGAACCTCGGGGGAAACAGGGTGCGGCAAGTCGATGACACCCGTGATCATTGGGAAGACTTGACGACATGTCGTCTCAGAAGCACAGTGCGGGTCTTCTCCTGTTCCGGTCGACGGACGGGGGCGCCGGGTTCGAGGTGTTCCTCGGGCACATGGGCGGCCCCTTCTGGGCGCGCCGCGAGGCTGCCTCGTGGTCCGTCCCCAAGGGTGAGTACGGGCCCGGAGAGGAACCCGAGGCCGCTGCCCGCCGTGAGTTCGAGGAGGAGTTCGGCCATCCGGCGCCGGACGGGGAGTGGGTGCCGCTCGGCGAGTCCCGCCAGGCCGGAGGCAAGACGGTGGTGGTGTGGGCT
The DNA here is from genome assembly GCF_042802415.1 of Streptomyces sp. NPDC057486. NCBI lineage: Bacteria > Bacillati > Actinomycetota > Actinomycetes > Kitasatosporales > Streptomycetaceae > Streptomyces > Streptomyces sp. NPDC057486. The sequence continues at coordinate 54,641 of NZ_JBHVEE010000029.1, forward strand.
CTCGAGGGTGATGCCGATCCGGCCCGGGCCGAGCCCGGGACGTTCACCATGGAGTGGCCCCGGGGGTCGGGCGTGCAGCGGGAGTTCCCGGAGATCGACCGGTTCGCCTGGTGCACACCGCAGGAGGCGGCGGAACGTCTCGTCACGGGCCAACGAGTCTTCATCGACCGGCTGCGGGACCATGTGCGTGGCGGGCAGGCGCCGGACGGGCCCTGAGCCGCTGCGCATGGGCCGCCCCGGTCGCGGAACGGCGATACGGAAACACCGGCGCCGAAAGGGCGTTGGGCCTCGCAGGTCACTTCCGTCGATCACCGGCCGCGGAGGCGGGCAGTGCACGCCTCGCGCTCTGTCCCATGTCGGCGATCGAGGATCCGCCGTTCAACGGGGGAAGGTCCCGGCTGCGGCCCGGCACAGCCCTCGACCGAAGTGGCGAGAAAGCACAGCCGCACACCACCTCACACCCTCACAGAACAACGTGTTGACCTGCAGAAATCGGGTGTGCGTCGCACAAGTCCCCCCTACGCTCCTCGATATGTCTGAATCCGCCGCCAACGGCCCTTCATCGGAAGGGTCACGCCCGCTGTGGCGTGACCGCAACTTCGGCATCTTCTGGGCGGCGCAGACCCTCTCGGTCGTCGGGGACTCCTTCGCCCTGATTGCACTACCGCTGTTGGTGCTGCACGCGACGGGATCCGTGGCGCAGATGGGCCTGCTCACCGCCGTGGCCGGCGCGGCCTCGCTCCTCGCAGGGGTTTTCGCCGGGGTCGTGGTGGACCGGATGGACCGCAGGAAGCTGCTGATCGCCTGCGATGTCGTCCGCATGGCGCTGTACGCGCTGATTCCGCTGGTATGGACGTTGGGCCCGCAGACCTGGCTGCTCTACGTACTGCTGCCTCTGGGTGAGGCTGTCGGGATGTTGTTCTCCGTCACGTACGTCACCGTCGTCCGGAGCCTGGTGGGTGGCCGGAGGATCACGGAGGCCAACGGAAGGCTCAATGCGACGGCCGCGGCGGCCGGGGTGATCGGCCCGCTGTGCGCAGGCGTGGTGGCGGGCTGGTTCGGCCCGGCGGCGGCTGTCGGCGTGGATGCGGCGAGCTTTGGTGTGTCGGCAGCATGCGTGAGCTTCGTACGGTTCCCGGGCGGCACGCGCGCGGCTCGGACCAGCGCGGCGCCGGAGGCAGGAGCGGCTCGGCCGAGGCTGTGGGACGACCTGCTGGCCGGGGTGACCTTCCTGCGCCGACACCCCGTGCTGCGAGCCCTGACCCTCCTGCTGACCTTCTTCAGTTTCCTGACTCTCGGCCTGAACGACCTGCTCATCTACCACCTCGAGCACGACCTCGGCCAGAGCGACAGCGCGGTCGGAACCGTCTTCGCAGCCGGAGCGATGGGCACGATCACCGGAGCCCTCCTCGTGGCCCCGGTCCGCCGCAGGCTCGGCTTCGGCGCAACATGGATCGGCACCGTTGCAGTCTGCGGACTCGCCGTGGCGGGAATCGGCCGGGCCGACAGCGTGGCAGGTACTGCCGTCTTGACCGCAACGTTCCTGGGCTGCACCAGCATGGCGGGCACGTGCTCGATGTCCCTACGCCAGGAAGTGACGCCTGAGCACTTGCTGGGGCGGGTGACCTCGGCGTTCTGGACCGTCCATTATTCGGCAGCCCCGGTCGGCGCGGCCGTTCTCACCTGGGCCGCACAGCGCCATGGAACGGCACCGGTGGGTCTGGCCGCCGGTGTCTGCTGCCTGCTCATCGCGGCAGTGGCTCTGCTTTCCCCGGTCCGCCGACCCCGTCCGGAGGGTTCGCCCGGCCACCCCTGACCGGCATCGCGCATGGCCTGGAGCACCTCGGATGACGTACGCGTACGGCCGGACGTCCAGGGTTCGACGACACTCGCTCGGTCTCGGGCCGTGCGCACCGTCGGCACGCCGAACCCGTGGGCGATGAAAGCACTCGACTTCGGATGCCCCGTCCGCCGAGCGGGTGGCGCGGTCCCGGCCCGCGATCTTGTAGAGGGCGAACGGGCACCGCGTGCCGCCGTGTCGCGACGCCCACGACGGCTGCCGACTTCTGAGGCGGACGGGAGAACGTGCGCCACGCACGCCGCAGGCGCCTCGCCCGGTCAGCGCTGCGGGACCTCGCCCTGTGCGACCTCGATACTGCTGTGCAGATCGTTCGTCGCTTCGAGTGCGGCGGCCCCGGACAGGATCAGGCAGGCCAGCAGCGCGGCCGCCGCGGTGCGGCCCACGCCCGGCCGGTGGGTGGCCCGGCCGAGCAGCGCCGCGACCCGGCGCGGAACTGGTCCCCCCGCCGCCGCGAGCGCCACACGGGGGCGCGCCCGCATCCCTTCCGCCGCCCGCGCGGCGAGCGCCGCGCGGCCGATCGCGCGCGCGGCGACCCGCCGGTCGCCGACAGCGACGGCCGCCGCCTCGTCGGCGCAGCGCTCCAGGGCGTAGCCCATGGGTGCGCGCAGCGAGCGCAGAGCGGGATGGCAGAGGGCGGCGAGCTCGGTAGCAGCGATGTAGAGGTGGTGGCGGCCCGTGAGATGGGCACGCTCGTGCGCGAGCAGAGCGTGCCGTTCGGCGGGGTTCAGGGCGCGCAGCATGCCGGTGGTGACGACGATCCGGCCGGGGCTGCCCGGGAGTGGAGGCAGCGCATAGGCGTCGGGGCGGCTGTCGCGCAGGACGGCCAGTTCACCGCTGGAGCATTCGGCCGACTGCCTGGCGCGCTGCAGCTCCACCCAGTGGCGGCGGGCGGTACGGATCACGGCGGCGGTGCAGCCGGCCAGCACGGCCAGGGCGGCAAGGGCGAGCGGGTCGGCCACGGCGGCGGGCGCGGAGGCGAGCGGCTTGACGAGTTCACCGACCGCGGCGACCGCGGACAGTTGGGTCGCGCCGGGCACCACCAGCAGCACCAGCGCGAGCGTGCTGCACAGGGCGAGACCCACGGCCGTCGAGGCAAGCAGCCGAACGGCACGCAGGGGCGCCAGGGCGTCCGCCAGACGGCGGGCGGCGGGAACCGCGACGAACGGCATGAGCAGCGGAACCCATACGGCGTACATCATGAGGCGTCTCCGTCGAGCAGCTCCCGGAGCAACTGCTCGTCCTCGTCGGTGAGCTGCGAGACGAATCGGGCCAGCACGGTGCTGCGGTCCTCTTCCTTCTGCAGTTCGCTGTGCATCCGGCGGGCGGTGAGGCCGGGCGCATCCTCGGTGGGGGTGTAGGCGAAGCCGCGCCCGGCGCGGGTGCGGGTGACCGTGCCCTTCTCGTACAGCCGGGTCAGGATCGTGGTGACGGTGGTGCGGGCGAGGGGCGCGCCGAGGGCGCCCTGCACCTGACCGGGGGTGAGCGGGGAGTCGGCCGCCCACAGCGCCGCGAGAACGGTGGATTCCAGCTCGCCGGCCGGTCGCCGTTCCGACGCCGAGGAGGGCTCGGGTGCCGGTCCGGGCACCGAAGCGGAGGCCTGGGCCGACTCGCTGCCCGGTCCAGAGGTCGGCTTGCCGTCCGCGCGAGAGGTCGGATCCTCGCTCGATATCCCCTGCACCTGGGACATGGGAACCCTCCTCCTGCGCCGAGCGTCTACAGTGACGTAGACCGTCTACATCACTGTAGTCAGTCGGGCGTCCCGTCGGTGCGCCCAGTCACCATTATGGGAGGCCTTACGCCGTGTCCGTATCCTCACTGGCAGCCATGCCGCAGGCGGTGAACCTGTTGGACGCAGGGTCGCTGCTCGCGACGTTCGGCGCGCTCGGCATCGCGGTCGTGCTGTTCGCGGAGACGGGGCTGCTCGTCGGATTCTTCCTCCCCGGCGACTCCCTGCTCTTCACAGCGGGGCTGCTGAGCGTGCCCGGCAACCACGGCGCGGTCCACCTCTCCTTGTCGCAGGTACTCATCGCTGCCGTGGTCGGCGCACTCCTCGGCGCCCAGACCGGGTACTGGATCGGGCGCCGCGGCGGCCGCGCCCTGCTGGCCCGGAGCCGGGCCAAGCAACTGCATGCGGGAGCCGCCCGCGCCGAGGAACTTCTCGAAAAGTACGGACACGCGCGCGCGATCGTGCTGGCGCGCTTCGTTCCTGTGGTGCGCACGGTGCTCAACCCGCTGGCCGGGGCACTCAACGTACCGGCCCGGCTCTTCACCATCTGGCAGATCGTCGGCGGACTGGTGTGGACCGTCGCGCTGGTGCTCGCCGGCTACGGGCTGGGGTCGTCGGTACCCAATGTCGACCGCTATCTGCTGCCGATCGTCGCCGTCGTGGTCATCGTCTCCCTGATCCCTCTCGCTGCCGAGCTGATGCGCTCGCGCGGCCGCCGCACCGCTGAAGGAGACCACAGCTGATGCTGCTCGCCTCTGCCGCCACCTCCCTCGACGGTGGCCTCTACACCTGGATCACCGAGCTCGCCCAGCGGTCCCCCGCCGCTCTGGACTCCACGATCCGGCTCTGGTCCGACTTCGGTCTCGCGCTCTTCGCCCTGCTGATGCTCGCCGCCTGGTGGCGGTCCCGCTCCGCCGCCCCCGCCCGCCTGGCAATGGCGCTCTGTGCGCCGCTGGTCGTGGTGGCCGCCTATGTGGCCAACGACCTGCTGAAGATGGCCGTCCATGAACAGCGGCCCTGCCAGACCCTGCATGCGGTCACGGTGGAAGCGTGCCCCCCGCTCGGCGACTGGTCCTTCCCCAGCAATCACGCCGCCATCGCCGCAGCCGCGGCGGTCGCGATCCTGCTCACCGACCGCCGGCTCGGTGCCATAGCTGTGCCCGCGGCTCTGCTGATGGCCGCGTCCCGGGTCTGGATCGGTGTGCACTATCCGCACGATGTGCTCATCGGGCTGGTCACCGGTGCGCTCGTGGCCTGGCTGCTCACCATTGCCGCCCGGCGCTTCGCCCCCGTCGTGGTGCGGCTGCGCGAGACCAGGCTGCGCCCTCTCGTGGCGGCGCGGTGACCAAGGACGCGACGGCCGGTCACCGGTCCGTTGCGGGCCCGGTCGACCCCTGTATCCGTACGGCGCTCGGGGCCGCACTGATCGGGTTCATCGGTCTCCTCGGCCTGACGGTGGTGGTCCTGACGGCCCGGCACGGGGCCGTGCTGCCCGTCGATCGGGCTGCGCACGCATGGTCCCTGCACCATCGGCCCTCCGCCTTGGTCACCGTGGCCAGGGCGGTCACGGCGACGGGCACGGGCGTGTTCCCGTACGCCGCCGCGGTGGCAGCCGGGCTGATCGCGGGCCGGAACCCGCGTCGCCGTCTGGGGTACGCGACAGGCGCTCTGGCCTTCCTGTTGCTGGGGCAGGCGCTGCGCTACGGGCTGATGGAAGCGATCAACCGGTCCCGCCCGCCGGTGGGCGACTGGGCGACGCACGCCTCCGGGTTCGCCTTCCCGTCCGGGCACGCGACGACGTCCGCGCTCATGGCGGGACTCCTGGTGGCGGCAATCGGCCACCGGGCGTACGGGAGCCGGGCCGGCCGCGTCGCCGCCGCCCTGGCCGGCTGCTGGGCCGCGGCCGTCGGGCTGAGCCGGGTTCTGCTCGGGGTGCACTGGGTGACCGACGTGGTGGCCGGCTGGCTGTTCGCCGCCTTCTGGCTGGGGCTCGGGGCCGCGCTGATACGGACGGCACTGCCCGCACACCGCAGGTGACCCGCCGGTCCCGCTCCCCCCTCACAGAGGTCCAGTGCGATGCCCCGTCCACCGGTCGGGCCCCTCGTCCGATCCGTCCACGTCAAGCGCCCGCCCGCCGTCACGCGTGCGCTCGGGTTCCTTCAGCGCCGGCTGACCTGGGCGATGGTGGCCGCCTACGCCGCCGCAGCCCTCTTACCGCAGGCCGGTCTCGCCATCCGGCAGCTGGATGTCGGCGTGGTGTCCGCACCCGGCGGGGCCCGTACGCCACTCACACTGCCGTCGCTCCTCCTCGCCTGGCTGCTCTTCACCGCGGCATTACGGGTGCCCGCCCGGGATCTGCCGCGACTCCTGCGCCGACCGCTGCCCCTGCTGGTCGGAACTTTCGCCAATACGCTGATCCCGCTCGCACTGCTTCCGTGCATGGCGGTGGCGCTCGGGCGGCTCCCCGACACGGACGGCTGCAGCGGGCTCCTCACGGGACTGGCCCTGGTGGGCGCCATGCCGGTTGCGGGCGGCGCCACGGTCTGGGGAAGCCGGGCAGGCGGCAACCAGTCGCTGATCGTCGGTATCGTCCTGACCTCCACCCTTCTGAGCCCGTTCACCATCCCGCTGACACTCTCGGCCGCCTCGATGGTGACGGTCGGCCACTACGCACAGGACCTGTCGAGGCTGGCCGCGGTGAACGGCGGGGCGTTCGCGGTGATCGGCGTGATCGTGCCGTGTGTCGCCGGGCTCCTCGTCCAGCAGGTACTGCCCGCCGGAGCGCTCGCCCGGCATCTGCCGTGCATCGGGCTGCTCGGGCTGGTCGACGCACTGCTGCTCACCTACAGCAATGCGTCGGGCGCGCTGGGCGGGTTCCTGCTGAACCCACGGCCCGCACTGCTGGTGGCGTCGGTGGTCGTGGCGGCTGTGCTGTGTGCGGCGTCGTTCGCGATCGGCTGGTGCCTGGCCCGTACGGTACGGGCCGACCCGGCCGACACCGTGGCAATCACGCTCACCTGCGGGATGAACAACAGCAGCGCCGGTGCGGTGCTGGCTGCGACGAACCTTTCCGGCAGCCCTCACGTGCTGCTGCCGGTCCTCGCGTACAGCCTGCTCCAGAAATGCGGTGCCGGTCTGGCCGACTCGATGCTGCGCCGCAGGACCGCCGCGCCCGAAGCCATAGAGGCTGTTCCGTAGCTCTCCCTACGCCTCTCGGGTGTCGAAAGGTCCAGGGAGGTGAGGGGTGGCCGACTTCCGTGTCAGGAGCAGCCGGCTATGTCAGGACCATCCAACGTCGTCCATCGATGAGCTCTCGTGCCGCGTCGAGGTGGCCGGCATGGCACGCGGTCTCGGTGATGACATGGAGCAGGACGTCCCGAAGGGTGTGCAGGTGCGGTTCGCCGAAGAGGTGGTGGGGCCACCAGACCAACGGCGTGTCCGCCGCCGCGGCTGAGACGACGGCGTCTGCGAGTTCTGTCTCCGTGCGGTACTGATGGAGGATGCTTTCGGCCGGCGTGTCGGACGCCACCTGCCAGGCGTCCTCCATGTCGTCCAGGGTGTCGATGACGTTCTTGTCGCCGACGAAGACGGCTCGGAACCAGAACCGCTCGACATCGAGTGCCAGGTGCTGGACAAGTCCCAGACAGCTCCACCCGGACGGCAACACGGGCCTGTGCAGCGCATCGGCTTCAAGCCCGTCGAGGATCCCCAGCACATGGCGGCGCTGCCCGTTCAGGAAGGACAGGAGCGTCCGGATCTCCGTATCCGGCGCCGCGGTCACGGGGCGATCTCCCGAATGTGACCGCCGGGGGCACGAAACCCGGCAGTGCGTAGCCCCCGCGGTTGGCCCATCGGGCCGTTCAGCGGTGTCACGCCGCGGGCGGACGACTCCGTGCCCATCGCGTCCACGTGGTCCACGGACAGGGTGATGGCGCTGACGTCCCTGGGCCACGCGTGATTGTTCGTCTTGTCGGTCACGGCTACAGAGGATCTCCGAATGGGTACTGCCGTGTACAGGGGGTGGGCTGGTGATTCTCCCGCGAGGATCCGGGCCTGCCCGGTCAGGGCGGGGTCGACGGGCCACCGACTGCGGCGCGCCGCCATTCCGGACTGTGCGAAGCTACCGGTTCGGCGGGATTCGGTAGACGGAGACGTGAGAACGCGACTCGGCAGTGAACGGGGCGCCGTCCCAGTCCGCGTGCCTGGTCTCCAGCTCGAATCCGGCCAGCTGAGCCATGAGGTCGAGTTCGGCAGGCCAGATGTAGCGGTGCGGGCTGCGGAACAGCTGGGCCTGCTTCGTGTCGTCGAACGAGAAATGGTGCGACACGACGTGCTGGCGCAGGACGTCGTAGGTGTCCAAACCGATGTAGCCGGGCTCGGAATTCCAGACGGTGGCCGTCTGGCCCGGTGGGAGCTTACGCAGCTCGGGCACCCAGAGCTCGATCACGAACCGACCACCGGGCGTGAGGTGGCGGGCAGCGTTGCGGAAGCACTCGACCTGTTCGGCTTGGGTGAGCAGATTGGAAATGGTGTTGTAGACGAGGTAGACGAGTGTGTAGTTCCCAGGGGCCACGGAAGTCGCCATGTCACCGACGATCACGGGAATGGTCGCTTCGTCCACCTTGGTTCGCAGTTGATGGAGCATCGGAAGCGACAACTCGATGCCGGTGACGGGGACTCCTCGCTCGACGAGCGGTACGGCCACCCGGCCGGTCCCGATGGCGAACTCAAGCGCTGCTCCGCCGCCTGCGAGCTCAGCGAGGCGGTTCACGGTCGGCCCCAGGATCTCGGGGGCGAACATGCCTGTGCCGGGTGTGTCATAGCGCTGGGCAGCGTCGCCGTCCCAGATTCCCTCCTGCTCCATGCCTCCAACGTTCGTCGCCCGGCCCGTGCGATGTCCAGTGATTTTGTGGCACTGCCGGCATAGGGCCCGGAAGCCCTGTCCGTCCGATCTTCGTGGGCCGGCGACGTCCGGCACGGCACCTCGCCGCGTTGCCGGACTCGCCGAAGCAAGGCCGAGTACGAGGACGATCCTCCGCCTTGCGATGCACCGCATCCGACGCCGCGCGCTGATCCACCAGGGATTACGGGACAGCCCTTAGTTGAACGTCGAGCCGAGCTGCGCGCGCGTCGGGACCGTGCCGAGCGTGCCCGCGCCGAAGGTGAACGAACCGGTTGGCGTCACCCCGGAGAAAGTGGACTTGAACACCCACACCGAGCCGGCGTCGGCGTTCTCGCCGGGCGCGCCGACGATCAGCTCGGCGCGACCGTCGGCGTTGGTGTCGACCAGTTCGGCGGCCGCCCCGAAGCGGTCGTTGTTCTCCGCGACGCCGGGTACCCCCGTGGTGTCCTGCGAGTAGCTCTTGGCTCCCGTGCCGGTGAGGCCGAAGGCCGTACCGCGCAGGGTGACGACCGAGCCTGCCTGGCTCCTGCCGTCGAAGTCCTCACCCGGAACGCCGATCGACACGTCCTCGTAACCGTCGCCGTCGATATCGGCGACCTGGACGGATTCACCGAATGCGTCGTTGTTCTCGGCGACACCCGGGATGCCGGCACTGTCCTGGTTGAAGACCTTCGCCCGAGTACCGACCGGGCCCGATCTGCTGCCCGGGACGTAGGTGACCATGCCGCCGTTGGCGGTCGGTATCTCCACGTCGCTGTCGTAGCCGTCGACCGCCCGCCCCACGACGATGTCCTCGATGCCGTCGTTGTTCACATCGCCGATGTCGAGGCTCTCGCCGCCCTGGAGCCGGCGGCCGTTCGCGGCTTTGACCGAAACGGGTCCGGTCAGTCCCGCTCTCGTGCCCGTCCAGTAGCGGATGTGCCGCCAGTCGTACTCGTCGACGGAGTTGACCACCGCGGCAAGGTCGGTCACCCCGTCGCCGTTGATGTCGCCCGTGGCCAGATCCAGGAGTCGCATGTCTTCCGTGTCGGTGATCCGGACCGTGCCCCGCGCGGAGCCGTCGCGGCCGAACAGCCCGGACAGCACGCGCAGATTCAGGTAGTTCTCGACGCCGACGACGTCCAGGGCGCCGTCCCCGTCGAAGTCCCCGGCCCTGACCGTGCGGCCGAGTCTGTCGTAGGCCCCGTCGCCGAGAGCCAGTGTCACGGAACCGGAACCCGACAGCCCCTTGGCGCCGCCCCAGATCACCGCGAGCGAGCCCGCGTCGGTGACGGTGCCGACATCCTCGCCGGAGGCACCGACGACCAGATCGGCGTACCCGTCGCCGTCCAGATCACCGGTGGTGACCGAACTTCCGTACGCGTCCCCGGCCTCGGCAACGCCGGGGATGCCGGCGCTGTCCTGGTGGAACACCTGCTTGGTCGAGACCTTCAGGCCCGTCGGCGAGCCGTACATCACGGCCACATATCCGGCCTTCGCCTTGCCGCCGACGGTCGCCGAGGGCACGGGGACCACCGCATCGGAGTATCCGTCGCCGTTGAAGTCGTCCGGGAGTTCCACGACGGGGGCGGCCCGGCCTATCGCGATCCCCTGCGCGTGCGCGATCACAGGGGCGGTCATGGCGCTGCTCACCGCGAGCGCGGTGGCGATTCCGAGGTTCCATCGCAGTGCACGTCTGTTCATGTCACTCCCAGTGCTCTGTCGCAGTGCTGCGTCGGGGTCAGTGGGTGAAGGCCGCGCCGGAGCGGGCCGGGGCCGTGTTCATGTCGACCGTGCCGCCGGCGAGCGAGAAGGAGCGGGCGGTGATGCCGGAGGCGGTGGAGCGGAATTCCCGGACCGCAGCAAACAAGACCGGCAGCATGGGCAAACGGTTGTACCGCCCCGGCACCTGACGTGCGGCCACCGCCGCCGCGCAGCCGGGCCTCCCCACGGCCGTGGCCCCTGACAGGCGCGGCGCTGAGCTCCTCCAAAGCGGAGCGTGGCCCGAACACGCCTGGCTAAAGGGGAGCGTGGCCCCGAACACGCCTGCCCGGCGCGGGGCCTGACGGCGCAGGGCCTCCTGCAACTCGGTACAGATGTCACTTCGGATCATCCGCTGAGATCACCCCGTCCATCCCCCAGCGGCCACACCCGTACGGGACAGCCTTCAGAGCGTGCCGGAGCCCTGCGAGGGGGTGGCCGCCGGAGGGCGGATGACGGCTCGACCGCCGTCGAGGTCGACAGTGGAGCGGTTCGGCGGGGCGCCGTCCTCCTCGTCGTCACGGAGCAGCAGGGCACTCTGGCGCTCCTTGAGTTCGCTCTGCTTGCCCGGCGAGAAGGTCGCGTGCAGCTGCTCGAATCCGGTCGCCGACACCTGGCCCCGGCGCCCGCTGTTGCGCCACGGCAACACCCCCGCCCGCCCGGCCCGCAGCATCAGCTGGTCGACGAACGCGACCAGAGTCAGCCCGATCACCAGTCCGGGCAGCGTCATGAGTGCCACGAATTCCATCTGGCGAGTATCGCCGAAGCACCGGGCGTACGCATCCCTCCGGAGCACGGGCGTGCGGGCCGTCGCCTGTCGGCGACGGCCCGCAATACCTCTGTACCGCTGGAGAAGTCAGCCGTTGGGGAGGATGACCGCGCGGCCGTTGATCTTGCCGTGGTGCAGCCGCTCGTACGCCAGCGGCGCCTCGTCCAGGGTGTACGTCTCGACGTGGACCTCGACCGCCCCCGCACGGGCCAGGTCGAGGACCTCGGCGAGCTCGGAGCGCGATCCCCAGTACGGGGAGGTCACCGTCGTCCCGTAGGGCAGGGACCCGAAGCCGACCGGGAGGGCGCCGCCGCCGATGCCGACGATGGTGACGTCGCCGTCGATCGCGGCCGCCGCACCCGCCGTGGTGACCGTGGGAGGTGCCCCCACGAAGTCGAGGACGACCTGCGCGCCGACGCCGCCGGTCAGTTCGCGGACCTTGGCCGCGGCGTGCTCGTCGGAGAGAACGGTCTCGTGGGCGCCGACGGTGCGGGCGAGGGCAAGCTTCTCCTCCGTGACGTCGAGGGCGATGACGCGGACGGCCGTCATGGCGCGCAACAGCTGGATCGCCACGTGGCCGAGACCGCCGGTGCCGATGACGACGGCGGTGGCGCCGGGCACCAGCTTGGGGAGGGACCGCTTGATCGCGTGGTAGGGGGTGAGCCCCGCGTCGGTGAGCGGCACTGCCTGCACGGGGTCGAGTCCGCCGAGCGGCACCAGGTGACGCGGATCATCGACGATCATGTACTCGGCCATGGCCCCCGGCGAGCCGAGTCCGGGCGGCGTGATGCCGAGCTCCTTCGCGCGCAGGCAGTAGTTCTCCTTGCCCTCGGCGCACTTGACGCACGTGCCGCAGCCCCAGGGGCCGTAGACCGCGACGGACTCGCCGACCGAGAGACCGGTGACGCCGTCGCCGAGGGCGGCGACGGTGCCGACGCCCTCGTGGCCGAGAGTGAGCGGCAACGGGAAGGGGATCTGGTCGGCGGGCCAGCTCATCACCGCGATGTCGGAATGGCAGACGCCTGCGGCGGTGACCTTCAGCAGGACCTGGCCGGGTCCGGGCTCCGGGTCGGGCACGGTGACGACCTCGGGGGCGGCGCCGACGGTGCGGTACTGGACGGCTTTCATGGGGTTCTCCTCGCTCTCACTTCAAAATTTCCGGCCCCCGTGTCCATCGTCCGCGATTCAGGACGCGGAGTAGCCGCCGTCCACCAGGTGGTAGCTGCCGTGGATGAAGGAGGCGCGGTCGGAGAGCAGGAACGCGGCGAGTTCGGCGACCTCCTCCGCGGCGCCGAGGCGTCCGGCCGGGTGCAGGGAGATGAGGTGGTCGCGGGCCGGGCCTTCGGTGTTGCGCAGCAGGGGCGTGTCGATGAAGCCGGGACCGACGGCGTTGATCCGGACGTTCTGTGCCGCGTATTCGAGGGCCGCCGTCTTGGTGAGACCGACGACGCCGTGCTTGGCGGCGACATAGGCGGGGGATCCGGCGAAGCCGTTGGTACCGAGGATCGACGACATGTTGACCACGGCGCCGCCGCCCGCGGCGACGATGGCGGGGAGTTCGTACCGCAGGGAGTAGAACACTCCGCTGAGGTTGGTGGCGACGACCCGGTTCCAGTCCTCGACGGCGTAATCACCGGTCGGGGCGCTCGGGCCGCCGATGCCCGCGTTGTTGACGGCGAGGTGCAGGGCCCCGAACGTGTCGCCGGCGAACTGCACGCCCGCTTCCACGGAGGAGGGGTCGGTCACGTCCATGGCGACGGCGGCTGCCTTCGCGCCGGCGCCTTCGAGTTCGGCGACGGCCTTGCGGGCGTTCTCCTCGTCGTAGTCGGCGACGACGACGGCCGCGCCGCCCGCTGCCAGACGGTGGGCCAGCGCCAGTCCGATTCCGGAGGCGCCGCCGGTGATGAGGGCGGTCCGGCCGGCGAACTCCTGGTCGGCGGGGGTGAGAGAGAGGCTCATGATGGTGCGTTTCCTTCCGTGGTGCTGTGTGGCGCCGGCTCGGCGGGACCCTGTGCGAGCAGTTCTCCGCCGAGGGCGTCGAAGGCCTGCCCGACCAGTCGGGGCAGGGCGTCCGGCTGTCCGCCGCGGACCCAGGCGGCCTGGGCTGCGAGGAGCGCCCCTGCGCCGGCGGCGACTGCGACGGCAGGACGGATGTCCAGCCGTGGGTCGACACCGAGCCGCTCCGCGACGATGGCGACCGAGTCCTCCTGGGCGTCCACCCGGATGTGGTGGAACGCCGCGTAGAGGGTCGGCTCCTCCTCGGCGACGACCAGCAGGTCGAAGATCCGGGGGCGCCGGTGCCAGGCCTGTGCCTCGGGTTCTTCGAGCCAGTCGAGGACGGCGCGGCGGTAGGCGGTGAGCGGGGGTTCGTCGGCGGGGCGGGCGCGCAGGGCGTCATTGATCCGGTCGCCGTCGCCCCGGAGCGAGTCCAGGACTGCGGCTTCCTTGCTCGTGAAGTACCGGCTGAAGGTGCGCCGGTCGACGTCCGCGTGTTCCGCGATCTCCTCGACCGTCACGTTCCTCAGACCGCGGTCGAGTACGAGCTCGAAAGCGGCCTGCGCCAGTGAGTCCCGGGTGCGACGGGCCTTGCGGCTCCGCCTCTCCGGGGTCTTCCGTTCCGGATTCATAGCTGCACGGTACACCTATAAATGTCCCAGCGCGACATGAGTCTCGCCGGGACATTCGGATATCGGGTCTCGCCTGCCCGTCACCACTCACTGAAGGTCTGTGCGGCCCTCCGGGCGCCCTGCCCGGACATCGCCCCGGGCTGTCGGCGACGGTTACCGGTCGGCGCCTTGCGCAGGGCCGGCATCGCGATGTCATTGCGTCGTACGCCGCCGGAGAAGGCCTCCAGGTCGGCATGGAGCGCGTCCAGCACGTCACTCGGTCCGTACCCGGCCCAGCGGCCGAGCCGGGTGTCCAGCGGGTAGAAGGCGCCAGAGGCGTCGCGGGCCTCGGTCACTCCGTCGGTGAATGCCAGAAGCGTCGCACCGGCCGGGAAGTCGAACTGCTCCGCGCCGCGCGCCTATGGAGTGCGACGGCCGCGGAGCGTCCACCCGGATCGGACAGCGGCCGCACGGGGCCAACGGCCTCAGAGGCAGGGCCGAAGATCCTCGGCCGGGGTCTGCCGGTGGTGTGCGGTCCAGAAGTCCCGGGCCGAAGGTCCCGTGGCTCCGGCCGCAGGACCTCCGCCACCCGGCAGGGAGGAGAGACGGCTCACACGTCAGTGCAGGGCCGCCACCTGCCCGCCGCCCGTACCACCGGTGCGTCCGGAGACCGGCAGCTGCCGCGGCACGACAGCGGAGAGGAACGACGTCCGGCGGCGGAGCCGGAAACCCAGGGACTCGTAGAGCCTGATCGCGTTCGTGTTGGTCGCGGAGGCATGCAGGAACGGGATGTCGCCGCGCTCCCTGATCTCGTGCGCGACGGCGAGGACGAGCCGGCCCGCGAATCCCTGGCCTCGTGCGGACTCGTCGGTGCAGACACCGCTGATCTCGCTGTAGCCGGTCGGGCGCAGCCGCTCCCCGGCCATCGCGACGAGTGCCCCTTCGCGCCGGATGCCGAGGTAGGTGCCGAGCTCGACGGTGCGCGGCAGGAACGGTCCGGGGCGGGTGCGTTCGACCAGGTCGAGCATCTCCGGCACATCGGCCGGACCCAGGCGGACGGCCTCCGGATCCGGGGCTGCCGCCAGTCCGGCATCGACCAGCTGGACGCCCTCGGCGTGAAAGGTGATCTCCCAGTCGCCGGGCGGCGGTTCGCGCAGGGCGGTGAGGGTGAGCGATGCACCGGGCCCGGCGAGGGCGGCGGCGTCGGCCCAGTCGTCGGCATCCGGGGTGTCCGGAAGCGCGAGCCAGGGCGCCACATCGGTGGGGTAGCGCAGGACGCGGCCCCGGCGTTCGGCGAAGTGGGCGTGCGGTCCGGTCAGCGAGGCGCGGGCCGGGTTGTCGAGCGGGTGCCCGGACGCGGTGGTGGGGTGCGGAGCGCTCATGCGGCAGCCACCTCGATCACGATCTTGCCACGGGTGTGTCCGCTCTCCACCGCACGCAGCGCGGCGGCCGCCTCGTCGAGCGGAAAGGTCTGTGTCACGTAGGTCGTGAAGGCTCCGTCGACGACGAGGCGTGCCACCTCGTCGAGTACGGCTGCGGTACGGGCGCGGGCGACGGCCGCCCCACCGAGCTCGACGGCCAGCGGTTTGCCTCCGGCGCTGATCAGCCGCTTCCGGTCCGTGACGAGTTCGGCCACAGCCCGCAGGTCGTCGCCGCCGACGAGGTCGTAGACGGCGTCGATGCCGTCCGGTGCTGCTACCCGTACGCGTTCGGCGACGCCGGGGCCGGACGGGACGTGCACGGCGCCGAGCGATTCGACGAAGTCCTTCTTGGCCTCGCTCGACGTGCCGACGACCCGCAGGCCGAAGTGGCGAGCAAGCTGTACGGCGACCACGCCGACGCCTCCTCCGGCACCGGTGATCAGCAGTGTCGAACCCGGCTCGAGGTCCAGCTGGCGGAGACCGTCGTACGCGGTGGCGGCCGCGACCGGCAGGACGGCCGCCTCCGTGAACGGCAGGCTGTCGGGCTTGTGGGCGGTCACCGAGACGGGCAGCAGTGCATACTCGGCGTACCCACCGCTCAGCGGGTTGCCGAAGACGGCGTCCCCGACCTCGAACCCCTCGACTCCGGGGCCGACCCGCTCGACGGTCCCGGCCACCTCGCTGCCGAACACGGCGGGGAACTCCGGCGCCGTGCTGCCGGGCCGGAGGTACCCGTCGCGGAGCTTCCAGTCGACGGGGTTCACTCCGGCCGCCCGGACCGCGACCAGGAGCTCCCCGGGCCCAGGGGTCGGTGCCTCCTGCTCGACGAAGGCTTCCACCTCAGGTCCGCCGTTGCGGGTGAATACGTACGCCTTGGGCATGAGCTCCCTCGCTCCGGTTCATGGCATCGGCTGTCGGCACCGCCACCGTGGGTTGCAGCAACGAAAAGTCCATTCGGCATGCACGTATTCCCGGGGTGCCGGAGTGTTCACAGGGCCGCAACGATTCCGGATCGAGCTGCATAGGAGCAGGTCGGAGCCGTCCCGCGGGCCGGACAGGCGGCACCCGGGGCGTCCGGATGCGGCGGACCCGCCAGTGCGGTCGTCCCGGATCCCGACCGCCGATCAACATCCGTCATGCGACGGGGCCGAGTACATCGAGCGGGTTCCCGAACCGGTACGCCGACCGTTGCCCAGCCACCGGCCCTCGATCGGCACTCCCTTTCACTGCCTTTTTTTGATGGTTTCTCAGTGATTGAACCCTGCCAGGTGTCCACGACCCGGACGTTCCTGCGCCACCCTTTGACGCCTCCCCAGCATTCGTATACCGTCCCCGCCCAGTTGGGCAGTTCTAGTGGACAGTCGCGAGATGGGTGGTTCCCGATGACATCGGAACCGGGTGGAGACTTCAGCCGACGGCGCCTCCTTCGGCTCGCCGGCGCAGGGATGGGCGTGCTCGCCGCGTCCGGTGTGCTCGCCGCCTGTGCACCCCAGCCGGCCGACGGTTCCCCCAAGGGCGGTGGCACCGACACACAGGGCTCGGGTGCTCGGGCGCAGGGCGCCGACGTGCCGATCGACCAGCTCACCATCGCTCTGCCCTCCTCCGTCTCCACCCTCGATGTGGGCCGCGAGTCGGGCGTGCTCAACTACATGGTCGCGGTGCTGGCCCAGGAATCGCTGCTCTCCGTCGCCCCGTCCGGCGAACTGAAGCCGGGGCTCGCCGCGTCCTGGAAGCAGCCCGATGCCCGGACATACGTCTACACACTCCGCCGTGGTGTGACGTTCACCGACGGCACCCCGTTCACCGCGGACGACGTGGTCGCCTCCATCGAGGCCATCCGCGACCCGAAGAACGGCTCGGCACTCTCGTACGCCTACGCGGGTGTGCAGTCGGTGAAGTCCACCGGCGACCACGAGGTGACCATCCGGCTGAAGGCGCCGGACGCGATGTTCGCCTGGACGACCACGGCAGGCGGACTGCTCATCAGCAGCAGGGCGTTCCTGACCCGGAACCGGGGCAAGATCGGTACGGCTGCCGCACTGCTGCTCGGCACCGGCCCGTACAAGGTCACCGAGTTCGCCGCCGACGACCATGTGCTGCTGGAGCGCAACGACGCCTGGTGGGGCGAGAAGCCCGCCGTCCAGAAGCTCAAGCTCTCCTTCGTCCCGGACGCCGGAACCCGTCTGGTCGCGATGAAGTCCGGTGCCGTGGACGGCGCGCTGAACCTCCCGTCCGACGAGGCCCGCAGCTGGGAGTCGGCCGCCCGCGTCACGTACACCGGCGACCGGTCGGTGGTGTCGCTGGCCTTCGACACGGCCAAGGCCCCGTTCGACGACCTTCACGTGCGGCGCGCAGTGGCCCATGCCACCGACCGCGAGGGCATGGTGAAGGGCATCCTGCACGGCAGGGCCGAGGTCGCCGCCGCGCTGCCCTCGCGCGACATGTGGGGCGATCTGATGCCGGCGGACGAGGTCCGCTCCGGCTACGACGCGATCCCCGTCCTGTCGTTCGACATGGAGGCCGCCCGCAAGGAGCTGGCCAAGTCCTCGGCGAAGGACGGCTTCACGGCGGAGCTGCACTATCCGAACAGTGGTCCGCAGCTGGGCAAGGCGGCGCTCGCACTCGCCGCGTCGCTCAAGAAGATCGGCATCACGCTGAACGTCAAGGAGATCACCCTCGAGCAGTGGGTGGCGGAGCTCGGCTCCGGCAAGCAGCCGCTGCAGTTCCTGTGGTACTTCCCCGTCACCGGCGACCCGGCCGAGCTGGCCGACCCCTATCTCCATGCCGCCGCGACGGCGACGGACATCGCGCACTACGACAACGCGGCCGTCAACACCGCGCTGGACACCGCCAAGTCGGCCACCGACAGGGACGTCCGCGGCCGGGAGCTCATGGAGGCGCTGCAGACGGCGGGAGCCGACCTGCCGTATCTCCCGCTGTGGTGGGCACAGACCGCGAGCGCGCTCGCCAAGGACTTCGTGCTTCTGGAGCAGGGGCCGTTCGCGTTCATCGGCCCATGGGCCACCAGGATCCGCAAGGCCGCCTGAGCACCCCGACGCCCCCCGCTCCCCGCTCCCCGCTCGCCCCATCGGACAAGAAACGGACCACTATGCCCAGCACCGCCGCGCCCAGGCAGCAGCCGCAGCGGCGCGCCGCGATCGTCGTGCGGCGCGTCCGCGAGGCGATGCTGCGACTGGTCCATCCGGCCGAGGCCCGGGTCAGCCCGGACGGGCGCGCGGTCGCGGTGACCGCCGCCGGGCCGGAAGGCGTCGAACTGGTCCTGACCCCGGTCCCGGCCGTGCTCCGGGACGACGGGGAGGCGGAGGCGGCACCCCCCGTCCTCCTCCCGCCGCCCCGGTCCGCCGCTCCCGCTCACCGTCACAGCCCGCGCTGGCTCCCGGACTCGCGGACCCTGCTGCACATCGCGGAGCCGGCTGGACCCACCCCGGCCCCCGCCCGGCTCGACGCCCTGGACACCACGACAGGAGCGGTGCGGTCCGTCGCGACCGCCCCCGGCGCGGTCGAGGAGCTGCTGGTCTCCGACGACGGGCGGCAGGCGCTGCTGCTGTGTGCGGAGGACGGCGCCGAACGCGACGGCATGAACCTGGGGCTGCCGGTACGACTGGGAGCCGCGCCCGTACCCGAACGCTTCGCCCCGGGCACCGGCCGTCGTTCCCTGCATCTCGTCGACCTCGCGAACGGCACGATGTGTGAGGCCGGTCCGGCCGGGCTGACCGTGTGGAACGTCGCCTGGCGCGGCGGTACCACCGCCGTGGCCACGGTCTCCGAGGACACCCTGCCCGCCGGCTACTACGGCGCACGGTTCGCCGCCCTGGATCTCAACGCCCGTACCTCACGCACCCTGTACGAGCCGGAAGGCCAGTTGGGCGCTCCGGCCCTCGCCGCGGACGGTCGGCTGGCGGCGGTCTGCGAGGGCATTTCGATCGTCGCCGGGCGCCCGGTCGTGATCGATCCGGTGACGGGCCGTACGGAGGTGGTGCCCGGTGTCGAGGACGCGACCTGGTTGCAGTTCGACGGCAGTGCCGCCGACGATCGTCCGGGTTCACTCTGGTTCGCGGGCTGGGACGGTACCGGCTCCCGCGTCGGCCGCGCCGGGCGCTCCCTGTGGTCGGGCGCGGTGACGCTCAGCGGCGCCGCGTTTCAGCCCGCCCTCTCCCTCAGCGCCGACCGGCGGATCGCCGCGACCGTCCTGGACGCGCCGGGGCGTCCCGCCGAGGCCGTCGTCGCCCGCACCGGCGGTCCGGACGCCTGGAACTGGTTGCCCGTCACCGCCTTGAACACCTCAGCCGGTTCGCCGCTTGCCGAGATCCGCACCGAGGAGACCACCTGGTCCGCGTCCGACGGCCGCACGGTGGGCGGGCTGGTGCTCTCGTCGGGCTCCCCGACCGGACCCCGCCCCCTCGCGGTACTCGTGCACGGCGGCCCCGCCTGGCT
Organism: Streptomyces sp. NPDC057486; assembly: GCF_042802415.1. Lineage (NCBI taxonomy): Bacteria > Bacillati > Actinomycetota > Actinomycetes > Kitasatosporales > Streptomycetaceae > Streptomyces > Streptomyces sp. NPDC057486. The sequence continues at coordinate 74,122 of NZ_JBHVEE010000029.1, forward strand.
CTGGTCCGCCGGATACGCGCCGGGCGATGTGCTGGGGCTCGCCCCGGCGCTGGCGGCCGCCGGCTATCTCGTCCTGCTGCCCAACCCACGGGGCAGCAGCGGCCGGGGACTCGACCATGCGCGTGCCGTGGTCGGTGATGTCGGCGGCGCCGACCTGGACGACGTGCTGTCCGGCGTCCGCCATCTCGTCGACACCGGCCTCGCCGATCCGGACCGTGCCGCCGTCCTCGGACACAGCTACGGCGGGTTCCTCGCCGCTCTGGCCGCGATGCGCACGGACGTCTTCCGTGCCGCGGTGGTCGTCTCCGCGCCGACCGACTGGCTGAGCTTCACCCACACCAGCAACATCGGTGGCGGTTACGACCGTACGTACCGCATCGGCAGCGGCAGCGGCAGCACGGACGACCGTGCCGGGCTGATCGCGCGTTCCCCCGTGTTCGCGCAGGGAGGCGGCGGCACACCGACCCTGATCGTGCACGGGTCGGCGGACCGGGTCACTCCCGTCGGCCAGGCACATGAGCTGTACCGCTCGCTGCTGCGGACCGGACGGGCGCCGGTCGAGCTGTACGTGTACCCGGACGAAGGCCATGAGTTCACCGACGGCAGCCACATCCTCGACGCCGCCGCGCGGGTGGAGGAATGGCTCGCCGCCCACCTGGGCACCGGCGCCGCCACCGCGGCCCTGCCCCGTCCGACCGCCGTGCCGGGGGACGCTTCCCCCGAACCGATCCCCGGCACGGCCTCTCCGGTCGGTCCGGAGGGTGCAGCCCCCCGTGCACCCTCCGGCACGACCTCTCCCGGACGGAGCGGCTCTGCGGCCCCGCCGCCGACCGCAGTCCCGCAAGGGAGCGAACAATGACCGCCAACGGCTCGCGGCTGCGGGCTGCCCTTCCCCTCGGCTATGTGGTCCGGCGCCTCGCCGGCACCGTCGGGCTGCTGTTCGTCCTGTCCGTCGCTGTGTTCGCCCTGCTGCAGGCCGCCCCCGGCGACCCCGCGCAGACGCTGCTCGGACCGCGCAGCGCGACTCCGGAGGCACTGGCCGCCGTACGGGCCCGTTTCCACCTCGACAGCCCGCTGGCCGTGCAGTACTGGTACTGGCTCAGCGACGCGGCCCGTTTCGATCTCGGTACGTCGATCCGCACCGGCGAGAGCGTCGCCGCGGCAATCGGCAGCCGGCTCGTCCTGACCGGTCAGCTGGTCGGCCTCGGTTTCGCCGTGGCGCTCCTGCTGGGACTGCCGCTGGGTGTTCTCGCGGGCCTGCGGAACCGGCGGGGCACCGACCGGGCGGTGCAGAGCCTCGGCGTCGTGGCGCTGTCCACCCCCGCGTTCGCGGGCGGGCTGCTCCTCATCTACGTCTTCTCCCTGATGCTCGGCTGGTTCCCGGCGTACGGCCCCGGCGAAGGTTCGGGCACCGACCGCCTGATGCATCTGGTGCTGCCGGCCCTGGCGCTCGGACTGGCCGTCACCGCCGTCCTGCTGAAGCTGACCCGGGCCGCGGTGATCCGCGAACTCGACCGGGAGCACGTCACCTTCGCCCGCGCGCGGGGGGTCCGGGAGCGGGACATCCTGCTGCGATACGTGCTGCGCGGCACCCTCGTCCCGGTCCTCACCGGCATCGGTCTCGTCCTCGCCTATCTGCTCGCCGGCACCGTGATGGTGGAGCAGGTGTTCGCGCTGCCCGGTCTCGGCTCCCTGCTGGTTGATTCGGTGACCTTCCGGGACATCCCCGTCGTCCAGGCGGAGGCGCTGCTCATCGCCGCCCTGGTCTGTCTGGCCGGTCTCGTCATCGACCTCAGCCAGCCGCTGCTGGATCCGCGGTTGCGGACCGCGTCCCCGGCGAAGGCGGCAGGGTCGGCGGCGGCGGTCTCTCCCGGCCGGCCGGCCGACGTCCGCAAGGAGGAGGGCCGATGAGAAAGCGCGCATCGCGCCGCAGGTACACGCCGCTCACCGTCTGCTGCTGCGTCGTAGTTGTGCTGTTCGCGCTGGCCGCGGCCCTCGGTCAGCTGGTTCTCCCCGGCTGGGACGCGCAGGATCTCGCCACCGGCGCCGTCATGCCGGGAGGCGGTCACCTCCTCGGCACCGATGAACTGGGCCGGGACATCGCGCAGATGGTGATCGCCGGGGCGCGCAGCACGCTCGCCGGTGCGGCCCTGGTGGCGCTCGGTTCGATGGTCATCGGCAATGTGCTCGGCGTTCTGGCGGGCTATCGGGGCGGCTGGACCGACGTCGTCGTACGCCGCTGGGCCGATCTGCTGCTCGCGCTGCCGGCCCTGCTCGTCACGATCGTCGTCGCCGGAATCGGCGGCGGTGGATACGCCCTGGCCGTCGGTGTCCTCGTCGTGCTGACCTCACCCGGCGACATCCGGCTGGTGCGCGCCGCCGTCCTGGAGCAGCGCCACCGCGCCTATGTGGAGGCCGCGGAGACGTTGGGGCTGTCCCCGTTCACCGTGATGACGCGGCACATCTGGCCCAACGTGCTGCCGGTGGTGGTGGCCAACACCCTGCTGAACTTCGCCGGAGCGATCGTCGCCCTCAGCTCGCTGTCCTTCCTCGGGCTCGGTGTGCCGCCCGGCGCCCCCGACTGGGGCCGGATGCTCTCGGAGAACCGGACCCTGCTCTACGACAACCCGTCCGCCGCCCTGGCACCGGCGGTGCTGATCATCGTGGCGGCGGTGGCGCTCAACCTCCTCGGCGACCGGCTGTTCGAGGCGTTCTCCGACCGCGGGAGGTCCTGATGGCAATGCGCCCGGCAACGGACATGCGTACCGCTCCCCCGGCACCGGAAGCCGATCCGCTGCTCGCGGTGGACGGCCTGCGGGTCGCCGCGACGGCGGGCCCGGGCGGCCCGGTCCCCATCCTGGACGGCATCTCGCTGGAGGTCGCCCGCGGCGAATGCATCGGCATCGTCGGCGAGTCCGGCAGTGGCAAGTCCCTGGCCATGCGCGCCGTGGCGGGACTGCTGCCGTCCGGGACCTCGGTCACGGGCGGGTCCGTACGGATCGACGGCGAGGAGGTCCTCACTCTTGCGCCGCGTGAGCGGCACGCCCTGCGGGGCCGAAGCGTCACTCTGCTGATGCAGGACCCGTTCACCATGCTGCATCCGCAACTGACCTGCGGACGTCAGATCGCCGACGGGCTGCGCGACCCGGACGGTGTGCTGAGGCGGCGGAAGGGCAGGGCGGACAGGCACGCGGAGATCGAGCGGCGTCTCGCCGAGGTCGGCCTCGGTCCGGAGATCGCCGACCGCTACCCGCACGAACTCTCCGGCGGCATGCGGCAGCGCGTCGCCGCGGCAGCGGCGCTCGCCGGCGACCCGGAGCTGCTCATCGCCGACGAGCCGACCACCGCCCTGGACGCCGCCAACCAGCGCGCCGTCCTCGACCTGCTGCGCGGACTCCAGCGCGACCGGGGCATGGGGCTGGTTCTCATCACCCACGATCTGCGGGTCGCGTTCTCCGCCTGCGACCGGGTGTACGTGCTGTACGCGGGCAACGTCCTGGAACACGGGAGCGCCCAGGAGCTGGAGTCCGGACCCCGGCATCCGTACACGGCGGGCCTGCTGGCCTCCGAGCCGTCGGTCCGAGAACGGTACGCCGAACTCCCGGCCATCGCGGGCTTCGTGCCCGCTCCGGGCGCCCGGAGCGGCGGCTGCCCGTTCGCCGACCGGTGCGCGCACGCGGCTGCCGAGTGCCGTGCGACTCCGATGACGCTGCTGCCCGTGCCGGAGCCCGTCGCCGCCGAGCGCGGGACCGGGTCGGGTCCCGGCTCCGGCGCTCGTTCCGGGCCGGGTTCCCGGCTGACCGCGTGTGTGCGGGTCGGTGAGATCGGCAATGCACTCGCCGTGCCGCGGGCTCGGGTCCCGGCCGTGCTCCCCGAAGGACCGGAGAGTACGGCCGCGGTGCGGGAGAAGAGCGACGCAGCGCTGATCGCCACGTCCGTCGACCGTACGTTCCGGTCCCCTGCCGGTGACCATGCGGCTCTGCGCGACGTGAGTCTGATCGTTCCCCCTCACACCGTCGTGGCTCTGGTCGGCGAGTCCGGCTCCGGCAAGACGACGCTTGCCCGGATCGCGGTCGGCCTGGAGACCTTCGACACCGGCACCGTGACCGTGGGCGGTCTGGCGCTGTCCGCCGGGCGCCGTCCCGGCACGACGGACCGGCGCCGCCTGGCCGAGCAGGTGCAGATCGTCTTCCAGGATCCGTACTCCTCGCTCAATCCGTCGCGTACGGTGGGCGCGACCCTGCGCGAGGCGCTGACGGCCGCCACCGGCAGGAGCGGACGCGACAGGTCCGTGGCCGAGGTGGGGGCGCTGCTCGAGCAGGTCGGTCTGCCGGCCTCGTACGCTTCCCGTCGCCCGGCGGCTCTCTCCGGCGGCGAGCGGCAACGGGTCGCTCTGGCCAGGGCCCTGGCCGCCCGGCCACGGCTGCTGATCTGCGACGAAGCGGTAGCAGCGCTGGATGTGTCGGTGCAGGCGCAATTGCTCAACCTGCTCACCTCGCTCCAGCGGAGCGAAGGGTTCGCGGTCCTGTTCATCACCCATGACCTGGGGGTGGTGCGGCAGATCGCCGACCGGGTGGCCGTGATGTATCAGGGCCGGATCGTGGAGCAGGGCACCGCGGCAGACCTGCTGGACACCCCCGCGCACCCCTGGACCCGGCGCATGATCGAGGCGCTGCCCGAGCGCACGGATGCGGGCGACCAGGATCTGACGTCCCGGCAGCCGCGCCGGTAGAGTGTCTCGCTGACCTGCGCGTACGACAGCGAGGAGGAACGGTGTCCGAGGACCACGCCGCCGGCGGCCTGCCCGCGGCCCCACGTCCGCCGGGCACCCCGCAGCCCGGCGCGGGGACGGTGCGTGCATCGCTGGCCGGGAACCTCAACCGCCGTCGCCTGGCGCGTGGTTGGAGTCTGCGCGAACTGTCCGCGGCGACCGGCGTCAGCAAGGGACTGTTGTCCCAGATCGAGCGTGCCGAAGCCAATCCGACCGTCGATGTGCTGGTGCGGATCGCCGATGTGCTGGACACCAGTTGCACGGATCTCCTGCGTCAGCCCCTGCTCCGGCCGGAGATCATCCGCGCCTCGTCGCTGGACGAACCGGACGACGAGACCTCGGTCAATCTGCTGTTCGCCGGCCATGAGCTGGGCCGTATCGAGATCTACCGGACCCGTCTGCACCCGCATGCACAGAGCCAGATCAGCTCGCACGGCGCGGACTCCGTGGAGTATGTGCTGGTGATGTCCGGCCAGGTGACGCTGGTGGTGGACGACGTCCCGCATCTGCTGGAGACGGGGGACACGGCGCGCTTCTCAGGGCTCAGCAGCCACTACTACACGACGCAGGACTCCCCCGCCGTCACCCACACCGTCGTGGGATACCCGCGCGACTGACCCACCCCGCTGCCCGGTCCGGAATCGATTTCGACCCAACTGCCCGTCGATACGGGCCGGTCGGGCCACATCGGGCGGACACCTGTGGCAGTCTGATAGTGACCGTCCCACCGGGCTCCCCCGTACCGGTGGGACGGTTCTGTGTTCCTACGCTTCTCACCTGCACGAATGTGACACCGGATCACGAACATTCCCGGCCATTCACGCCGATGGGCCGGATCGACTTGCTCTTTCACGCATGGGTGCCCCTGCCGGGGGCAGGCGCATACACCTCATGGCCTACGACCAGGGGAGCGTGACGAGATGACTGCGCACAGAGCGCGGACGGCCGGTGCGGACGCCCCGGGCATGACCGGCGCGGCGGGCGAACTTCCGTGGATCGAGGATGCCGGGAAGGTCGCCCCGAAGGACGCGCGGGTCCTCTCTCGCCTGTTCTTCGACCGTCTTCAGCTCCTCGAGGAAGGCACCCCCGCCCATCAGTACGCGCGCAACACGCTCATCGAGATGAACCTCTCGCTCGTCCGGTTCGCCGCGGGCCGGTTCCGCAATCGCGGCAGCGGCGACATGGAGGACATCGTCCAGGTCGGCACGATCGGGCTGATCAAGGCCATCGACCGGTTCGACCTGTCCCGGGAGGTGGAGTTCACCTCCTTCGCCGTGCCGTACATCGTCGGGGAGATCAAGCGGTTCTTCCGCGACACGAGCTGGGCAGTCCACGTGCCGCGCCGGATGCAGGAGTTGCGGGTCGACATCGCCAAGGCCAAGGAGTCACTGGCCACGGAGTTCGACCGCGACCCCACCGTGCCGGAGCTCGCCGAGCAGCTCGGGATCGGCGAGGACGAGGTCGCCGAAGGCATCGTCGCCGCCAACGGGTACACCGCGGGATCGCTGGACATGCCGTCCGATCCGGCGGGCACGGGACGGCTCCACCCGCCGGGGCGCACGCTCGCCGACGCCCTCGGCTCCCCGGACCCCGGCATGGAGACGGTCGAGAATCTGCACACACTCGCCCCACTGCTGGGCCACCTCGACGCGCGCGAGCGTCGCATCATAGACATGCGCTTCGGTCAGGAGATGACGCAGTCGCAGATCGGCGCGGAGCTCGGCATCTCCCAGATGCATGTGTCGCGGCTGCTCAGCCGGATCCTGCAAAAGCTCCGCAGCGGCATGTTCGTCGAGGACTGAGAGACGACGAGTGAGGTGCCGGACAGGGAGGCCGGTACCAGGTGGAGTCGTATCTCGACCACCACGCCGCCAAGCTCGTGCACCGATTCGACGCGGGCAGCTACGTCACGCTCACCGAAGCGATGACCGGGCATGACATCGGCCGGGACCGGGGCGGCATCGCGCAGGCGCTTGACCGTGCGCGCATGCCCGCGCTCGTCGCCGGCGTCGACTCCGACCGCCTCTGTCCGCCCTATCAGCAGGAGGAGTTGGCCGATCTGGTGCCTGGCGCGGACCGCCAGGGGGTCCTTCAACCGCCTTACGGACATGACGGCTTCCTGATCGAGACGGCCCAGGCCGGGTCTCTGGTGAGGGAGTTGCTCTCCGGTTGCGCCGACAGTCCACCCGCCCGACCTGCTGTCCGTCCACCCACCGTCCCTGGAGTGTTGATGAGATCCGGTTGCCCTCACCTTCCTGGCGTTCGGCGGGGCCACGGAACCCGTGGCCCCGGCGCCCGCCGCGACCGGGGACGGTCACTCGTCGTCCTTCTCCGCGGGGCGGCCCGCGTAGTAGGTGGCGATCATGTCCTCGCCGCCGTGTCCCGCCTCCTCCGCGCGCGTGAACCGGTCCGCGGACGCGGCGACGAGATCCAACGTCACCCCGCTCCGTTCGGCGGCTGCGAGGATGAGGCGGGTGTCCTTGAGCGCGGTGGACAGGGCGAAGCTCGGGGTGAGGTCGCCGGAGAGGACCGCGGCGGACTTGCCCTGGAGATACGCGGAGTCCAGCGGGCCGCCCTTCATCACGTCGAGGAACGACTGCGGGTCGATGCCCAGCCCCTCTGCGAGGTTCAGGCACTCGGCGATGCTGCCCACCATGTTGATCACCCAGGTGTTGACCACGAGCTTCAGCCGCGAGGCGGCGCCGGGTGTTTCGCCGACCCAGACCGTGCGCTGTCCGATCGCGTTCAGCACCGGGTTCACCAACGGGCGGACGGCGGACGGACCGGAGACAAAGACCGTCAACGCACCCTGTTCCGCAGGCTGCTTGGTACCCGCAACCGGGGCGTCGAGATAGACGAGACCCAAGTCCGCCGCCCGCTGGGCGAGTTCGGCGGTGGCGTCGATCCCGACGGTGGAGCTCTGCAGCAGGACCTGGCCGCGTTGCACCCCGGGCGCCGCGGCGGTGAGTGCGGCCGCCACGGACAGTCCGTCGTTCAGCATCGTCACGATGACGTCTGCGCCACGTACGGCTTCCTCCGCCGTTTCGGTGACCGTGGCGCCGTCGGCGGCGAGAGGGGCCGCCTTGGCCTGCGTACGGTTCCAGGCGCGGACGTCGAGTCCGGCGCGGAGCAGGCTCCGGGCCATCCCGGACCCCATGATCCCGGTGCCGAGGACGGCCACGGCCGGTCGCTCGGGGATGGCGTTGGCAGGGGTGGACGTCATGAGAGCAAGGGTCCCTTCGTCGGCGCGTGGTCGGTGCGAGGTCAAGGGTGCCGCAGCGCGCCCTCCCGTACGGCGGTGTGCACGGCTCGGGCGAGTCGCGACCCCCAGGTCGAGCGCGGGCCCGCGAAGGGTTCCCCGGCCGCGCCGGGTCCAGGCGCCGGTGAGGCGATGCAGACCGCGTCCGTGGGGGTGCCGGAGCAGTCGAGTCCGGCGTCCAGGAGCGCCTGGACCTTCGCCTCGGTGGCGGTCGCGACGGCATTGACCAGGGCGGCGTCGGAGAAGGCCACGGGTACGGTCACGACGATATTCACCGTGCCCGGCGGCAGCGGCCCGGCGTGCCCCGCGGCCGGGTCGGCGGCCCAGCCCCGCACACCCAGACCGGTGGTGGCGGTGGCGGTCACGCCCTCGTCGTCGGCGACGGTGTACGCGGTGACATCGGCCGCGGTCATCAGTCCGGCACCGGGACCCGTGAGCGCCTCGGCGGCGGCGATCTCGGCGAGGTGCCGGTCGGGGTCGAGGCGCGGGTAACCGCCGGGCACCTGGGCGTTGAGGATCCACTCGCGCATCCCGATGCCGCCGCCGAGTACGGCGCTGCTGCACACCCGCCAGCCGGGCCCGAGCCTCCAGACGAGGTGGTGCAGGGCAAGACCGTCCTCCTGGCGGGTCAGCAGTTCGCCCCGTTGTCCGGGTGGGCGGACGCGTACGGAACGGATGGTGCACCCCCGGTGGTACGGCAGGACGACGGTCGGAAACGGTCCGTCGATCATATGCGGCAGATGCGACACCGCTCCATGCGGTGCCACACCTCTCCGTCGCAGCGGGTCGGATCTCGTCGCGGGCCATCGCGATCAGACGGTCGAGGACGGCCGCATCGGCGCGCACACCGTCGCGGGCGTAGGCATCGGCGACCCAGGTCCGCAGGCCTCGGATCCGGTCCAGCGGGGAAGGGGCACCATGGCGGGCCTTGTCGGCGGCCATTCCGCGGTGCGGTTCCTCGCGCCGGCCGAACGGCTCGGGGAGGTACGGGAGTTCCAGCCGACGATGCCGGCGGAGCGGGCCCGGCGGATGGCGGAGAACGCCGACGGGGCGACGTATGCCGACGCGGTGTCGGAGTACGCCGCCCTGGGACGGGACGAGTTGCGGAACGCGGCCCGCGCTGTCACGGCGGTTACTTCGGGTCGCGGTCGAACCGAGAGGTCGACCAGAAGTAGCCGAGCACCGCGAGACCCAGGCACCAGGCCACGGCGAGCCACCCGTTGTGGCCGATCTCGGTGCCGAGCAACAGACCGCGCAGGGTTTCGATGGCGGGCGTGAACGGCTGGTACTCGGCGATCGGCTGGAACCAACCGGGCATGGAGTCGACCGGGGTGAAGGCGCTGGAGAGGAGCGGCAGCAGGATCAGCGGCATCGCGTTGTTGCTGGCGGCCTCGGCGTTCGGGCTGATCAGGCCCATGCCGACCGCGATCCAGGTGAGCGCCAGGGCGAAGAGCACGAGCAGCCCGAACGCCGCCAGCCACTCCAGGGCCGTGGCGTCCGTGGACCTGAAGCCGATGGCCACGGCGACGGCGCCCACGAGGAGCACACTCGTGATCGACTGCAGCACGCTGCCGACGACGTGCCCCACGAGCACCGCAGGGCGGTGGATCGCCATCGTGCGGAAGCGGGCGATGATGCCCTCGGTCATGTCGTTGGAGACGGACACCGCGGTTCCGATCACGGTGCTGCCGATGGTCATCAGCAGCAGGCCCGGGACGACATACGCGATGTATGCGGTGCGGTCCGGACCGCCGCCGCCGATGCCCGAGCTCATCGTGTCGCCGAAGATGTAGACGAAGAGCAGCAGCAGCATGATCGGGGTGAGCAGCAGGTTCAGCGTGAGGGACGGGTAGCGCCGTGCGTGCAGGAGGTTGCGGCGCAGCATCGTGGACCAGTCGCGTACGGCGAGGGAGAGGGAGCTCATCGGACGGCCTCCTTGGACTGGCTGGGCAGGCTGGGCTGCGGGGTGGTGCCGGTCAGGGCGAAGAAGACGTCGTCGAGGTCGGGAGTGTGCACGGTCAGCTCGTCGGCCTGGATGCCGGCGGAGTCCAGCCAGTCGAGGATGGAGCGCAGCTCGCGCTGACTGCCGTCGCTGGGAATCTGCAACGACAGCGCCTCGTCGTCCCGGGAGGCCTCGCGCAGCGCGGAGGCGGCCGACTGGTACGCGGCCGGGTCGGAGAACCGCAGCCGCAC